>CAMOWP010000083.1 GCA_946628455.1 uncultured Clostridia bacterium
GTATTTTCCCGATTCTATACCGCTCATTGCAGCCTTTTTTGATACAAATTGCCAGTCGATTAAATCATTTGCTTCAAGATTTGATTTAATTTGCGCGCCTACGTTTATGTCAATATCTCTGTACTTATAACCTTCATCTTCTATAACAACGGCAATCTGCATATTACCGGTTGAGCCGTACGGGTCCCAGTTTGCAAAAATATTGAACCACGCATATAGTGACGGTATTAACGCGAGACCGACTGCAAGAATTATCGCCATTGAATTTTTAAAAATGTTTTTTATGTCTCGTCTGAATATCTTAAGAATGTTTTTCATCAGTCATCTTCCTCCTCGTCATCATTTTCCTCATCATTGCTTTCGCCGTCAATATCCTCAAGGAAAATGTCATATTCTCCGAATTCGATTTCATCATCGTTTTCGAGGTAGGGGATAACCTTTGATTCAACAAGATATTTTGAATAATCTGCTAAAACAAATATGATTATATTAAGGAATATAACAAGAATCCACGCCTGGAGCCACTGAATTTCATGATGAGTTCTGTGGCTGACATAAATGCCGATAAAAGTGAAAAGAAGGAATAAAACCGTTGCAGTAATTTTAGATATCTTTAAAATCTTACTGCCCTTGTTAAAACTCTCTATTATCTTTTTTCTTATAAATTTGTACTTAATAGCGAAGCGCTGTTCTTCTGAGTATTCCTTAGAAGAAACAACGCTTTCAATCTTATTATTGTTCATTTTATCACCGCTTTAAAGCTGAAAATTAGTTATGTAAGAGTCAATGCAGGACTGAATAATCTCTTCTGCAACAGCTCTCGGCTTAACCTCGGTAACCGATGTGCTCTTATCGTGCTCAAGAGATTTGTAAACCTCAAAGAAATGCTTGATTTCCTCAAATCTGTGAGGCGGGAGCTGGTCAATGTCGCTGTAAAAGCTGTAGTTCGGGTCGTTAACGGGAACTGCGATAATCTTTTCGTCTCTTGCTCCGCCGGCCTCCATAATAAGAACGCCTATCGGAACACACTCAACTATAGTCATAGGTCTTATTATCTCACTGCACAGCACAAGAACGTCAAGCGGGTCCTTGTCGGCAGCGTAGGTGCGGGGGATAAAGCCATAGTTAGCAGGGTAGTGAGTTGATGTGAAAAGAACTCTGTCAAGCTTGAGCATACCTGTTTCCTTGTCAAGCTCATACTTGTTTTTTCCGCCCTTTGAAATTTCTATTACAGCGTAGAATTTATCCTTTTTAATTCTCTTGGGTGATATGTCATGCCATATGTTCATAATATCTCTTCCTTTCCTGATTTACAGAATTATATCACAGTATTAAATAATTTTCAATAAAAAACCTTCTATATTCTTGCAATTTGCAAAAATGAAATATATAATTTTTATATATTATTAAAGGAGATGGTAGTATGCCGTTCATTAATGTTAAAACAAATGCCGAGGGCTTAAACGAGGTTAAGGAGCAGCTTAAGGCTGACCTCTGGCAGGCTATAACGGCTATCCCCGGCAAAAGCGAGGGCTGGCTTATGGTGAATATTGAGGATAAAACCGATATGTGGTTTAAGGGAGAAAGCGCTCCCTGCGCTATGTTTGACGTTTCAATTTTCGGTTCTGCCTCCGATTCTGCGTATGACGATTTAACGTCGAGAATCTGCGCTCTATCAGAAAAATATCTCGGCGTTCCTGCTTCAAGAACGTACGTTAAGTACAGCGAGTACAGCCACTGGGGCTGGAATAATATGAACTTTTAGGTGATATTATGACTTTACAGGAAATAATCGACGAATCAAAACGCATTGTTTTCTTCGGCGGAGCGGGCGTTTCAACAGAAAGCGGAATACCCGATTTCAGAAGTGTTGACGGGCTATACAATCAGAAATACGATTATCCTCCCGAGGAAATTCTTTCCCATTCCTTCTTTATGTCTCACACGGATTATTTTTATAATTTTTACAGAGACAAAATGCTCGCCATTGACGCCGAGCCGAACGCCGCTCACTTAAAGCTTGCGGAGCTTGAAGCGGCAGGTAAGCTCACTGCGGTTGTTACCCAAAACATTGACGGGCTTCACCAGAAGGCGGGAAGCGAGACTGTTTACGAGCTCCACGGCAGCGTTCACAGAAATTACTGCCAGCGCTGCGGAAAATTCTTCGACGCACAGTTTATCAAAAACAGCGTCGGAGTTCCGAAATGCGAATGCGGCGGGCTTGTTAAGCCTGACGTTGTTCTTTACGAGGAGGGGCTTGATGCAAATACAATTGACAGCGCCCTTGAAGCTATATCGACTGCCGATTGCCTTATAGTTGCGGGAACGTCGCTCAACGTTTATCCCGCGGCTGGCTTTATCAGATATTTCAGCGGCAAATACTTTGTACTTATTAACAGGGATAAAACTCCTGCCGACGGCAGCGCCGACCTTGTTATTCACGACAGCGTAGGCAAGGTTTTATCCGAAATAGAGGTCAGAAAATGAAAAAATTTTTAAGCATTGCTCTTGCGCTTATCTTAATTACGGTAAGCCTTTGTGCCTGCAGTAAAAACGAAAAAGATAAGGTTAACTCGGATGCCGAGCAGAGCAGAATTAAATATACCTTTGATTCTGCATATAAAAGCACGGACGGCAGCGCTGTGAGCGCGTTTGAGGATTTGTGCGACGCAGTTATCAATTACAAAAGTGAAATCAGAATGAACACAGCGCTTCTTGACTCTGCGCTTCAGCTGCTTTACACCTCGTTCCCGCTGTCTGAGCTTATAAGCGATATTAAAGGCGCGGAGGACGGCTCGGGAGTAGTTATCAGCTACAAGCTTTCCGAGGAGGAACACAAAAAGAATGTTGATTCGTTTATCTCAAAAACTCAGGAGATAATTAATAAGTGCAGCGAGGGAACAACAAATAAAGGCGTTTTCACTGTCAGAGTGTATAATTATATCGCCTCGTCAATTGTTGAAAGCGCTGAGGCGACTACATGCCTTGACACGGTGCTTGGCGGAAAGGGAACGTCTTATACCTACTCTCAGCTCTTTGAATATATCCTCAGGCAGAAGGATATTGAAACGTATCACGTTATAGCAAAGGACGCTGCAGGAAACGGCTGGGGGCTCTCAGGCGCGATGCTCTATGATAATCTTTATTACTTTGATATAATGACGGAATTTTACGCAAATAAGGGAACTCAGCTTTTATTCTTCGGAATGACCACGGAGGACCTTAAAGCCGAAGGGCTTCAGGATTTGCTTTTCACAAATCAAAGCGCTGCGACTGACGCTTCTGATTTAAGGTTTGACACCTGCAGAAAATGCACCTCCTGGAAGCTTGAGGGAGCAAAGCTGCTTGTTACGTTGCATACTAAGGAAATTGTGGAAATTGCACTATAAAGTCGCTTTCATATTTCAAAATAACATTTGTTGCTTGTTCAAGGTGCACAAAAAATAAATGTAAACAAATTATAAACTAATTGCAGTAACGGTTGACTTTTTGATGAATAAGACTATAATGCAGTCAACATTTCAAATGAGGTGTTAATTCATTGAAAAGGAGGGCGTACAATCATGATGAATATGATTATGAAATGCGCTAAGATTTTAGCTATGGCTGACCCTGCTTACGTTGACCTTGAACGCACAAGAAGATATGGAAAGTAAGGCAGTAAAAAGAATTAAGGAACAGTAGCAAGGCTGAGTTATCCGAAACAGGAAAGCTCAGCTTTGTTTTTATTTTATTTTCATTGATTGTAATTAATTTATATGTTATAATAAACTTAACTATAAAATAGGGGAGTTTTGTAATGGGAATTTCAGATGTTAAATCCAAAGCCACAGGCTTGATAAGCGATGTAAAGCAGTATTGGAAAATACCGCCTAAGGGCAGGTATATGAATTATAAGGAAATCGCCGCGTATGCCTTCGGCGGTATCGGTGCATACTTTATCATTCAGCTTGGCTCAACGCTGATTGTAAGCACGACAAATATTATTGTCAGCACGGCTATCGGCGTAGGCCCCTCACACACATATATTATCTATCTTCTTGCAACTCTTCTCAACATCCCGCTTACGGGCATCAGAGCAAATATGATAGATAACACCCGAGGCAAGGGCGGTAAATACAGACCGTATCTTCTCTCAATGGGAATACCGACCACTATTATAGCTCTGATATACGTCTGGTTCCCTTATCAGCAGATGTATTCAATGTTCCCGGGCAAGGTATTCGGCTTTGAAAAGGGCTATCTTATTAAGGTTGCCGTCGTTTTCATATGCAACCTTGGGCTTCATTTCTTCTTCAATTTCTTCAGGGACGCATATGAAAATCTTATCCACGTGCTTTCTCCGAACACCCAGGAGAGAACTGATGTTCTTGCGGTTAAGGCGGTTGTTTATTCGCTTGCGCCGTCAATTATGAACATTCTTAACCCTGTTATTGCTCAGTATTTTGCAAATAACGACCAAACCAATATCATAGTTTACAGAATCACATACCCGATTTACGCCGTTTTAGGTATAGGGCTGACTATAGTTGTTTGGGCTAATACAAAGGAAAAAATCGTTCAGGCTAAAACGCACACAATTCAGATAAGATTTATTGATGCGCTCAAAGAGGTTGCAAAGAATAAATATTTCTGGATTATTTCTCTTGCGGGCTGGCTTGGCTTCCTCGAGATGGCGTATACAAATATCCTTCTTTATAATCAGAGCTACGGCCACACGGCAAGCGGAAATCAGTACGCCGTTGCATGGACTCTTATCGGCAACGCCTCTCTCTGGGGAATGCTTTTTGCACCGTTTTTCGTTAAGCGCTTCGGTAAGAAAAGAGTGCTTGTTACGGTTAATATGATGAACGTTGTCTGTATTCTTCTTATGATTCTCAACGTCCGCTCCTTCTGGTGGCTTGTTTTCTGCATCTGGCTCAACTATCTTTTCAGCTCTGTTGAGCAGATTACAACCCCTGCAATCCAGGCGGATATAAGAGATTATCAGCAGTATCGCTCAGGCGAGAGAATTGACGGTATGTTCGCCGCCGTTGCAACTATCGGCAGCGTTGTAACGCTTGCTACCTCCGCCGTTCTTCCTGCAATTCAGGAAAAATTCGGTATTTTTGAAGGCAACGGATACGAGAAGCCTTACGACATTCTTGACATAACAACGGGACAGACCGATTTACTTTACAGATTCCTTCCCGCGCTCATTATTATGGCGGCAGTCGGCGCGTTCCTTAACGTTGTTCCTTATTTCTTCTATGATTTTAACGAGCAGAAGCAAAAGAGCGTTATCCGCGTGCTTCAGGTAAGAGCTCTTTTTGAGGACTATTCAAACGGCGCACTTAAGGACGAGCAGCTTGTTGAAGCAATCGAGCTTGTTGAAAATGCACGCAAAATGGCTGTTGCAGAGCCCAAGGAGGTTTCAAAGAACAGCTACTTATCTCTTAAGGGAGCACAGCGCAAGGAAGCAAAGAAGGCTTATAAAGAGGCGCTTGAATTTAACGAGGATATTGAGGTTTCAAAGTTTGTCTGCGACGAGCTTGAAAAGTTTGACACCGAGCTCGGACGCCACAAGGTTGAAACTTATACAGAAATTTATAACAGAGGAATCGATTACATAAGAACCGTTGATTATAACGAAATCAGAAACGAGCTTAAAGCAGCTAAGAAGCTTCCTAAAAATACAGAGGAAGAGAAGAAGTTCAGAGAATTTAAGATTGAGCTTCTCAAGTCCGTCGTTTCAGCTCATAAGGCGTATAACAAATATTACGGCTCTCTTTATGAGATGAAGGAGCCCGATATGGAAGAGCTCACAGTTCTCTTTGATAAAGAGGATGAGCTTAACGAAAGAATTGTTGAGCTGAATAAGGCAGGCAACAAGGCAGAGGCTAAAGCTCTCGTTGATGAGAGTAAAGAAATCCAGAAGAAGGCAAAAACGCTCATGGATGAATTTGCAAAATTCAACCGTGCCGCAAAGCCTTATAACGACGCAGAAAAGCTTCTCAAGCAGAAGGAAAATTACAGCCGTCTTGACGAAATCTCGGCTAAATATCTTGAAATTAAAAGCTCTGCCGACACAGAGAGCGAAACAGAAACAGTTTAATTTCCGAGGTGAAATATGACTTACAGAGACAAGTTTAACGAATGGCTCGGCTTTGACGATATGACAAAAGCTGAGCTTGAGAGCATCAGCGATGAAAAGGAAATTGAGGACAGATTCTATAAGGATTTAGCCTTCGGAACGGGTGGGCTCAGAGGAATAATGGGCGCCGGCACAAACCGAATGAATCAGTACACAGTCGGCAAGGCTACTCTCGGGCTTGCGCATTATTTAAAGGCTAAATATAAAGGCAAGCTGTCCGTTGTTATTGCCTGTGATTCAAGGCTTAATTCTAAGGGCTTTCTCTGGGACGCGGCAAGAATTTTTGCCTCAGAGGGAATCAAGGTTTTTGCTTATACATATATAGTTCCCGTTCCCGTACTTTCATTTACAACCCGCTTTTTAAATTGCAACGCGGGCGTTATGATAACCGCTTCGCATAACCCTAAGGAATATAACGGCTACAAGGTTTTTGATTCAACGGGCTGCCAGCTTTGCACAAACGACGCAAAGGAGGCAATCTCGTATATCAACAAAATTGAAAACTACAGCGATATTTTTTCAAGTATCAGGCACGTTGACCATTATCTCAGGCACAAAAAGATTATCGGCATTTATGAAAACGAGCTTGACGAGTTCCTCAGAGAGGTTAAAAAGCAGTCTGTTTATGAGGAAAAATCAGACCTTAAAATTGTTTACACTCCGCTTCACGGAACGGGTCTTGTGCCCGTAACAAGAGCTCTCGGCAATATGGACGTTACCGTCCTTCCCGAGCAGGAGGACCCTGACGGCAATTTCCCGACAGTAAAATCTCCCAACCCCGAGGACAGAGCCGCGCTCTCGCTTGCCATAGAAAAGGCGAAGGAAATCGGCGCTGATATAGTTCTCGGAACTGACCCGGATTGCGACAGAGTAGGTATTGCAGTCAGGGATAACAATGATTACGTTTTGTTCACGGGAAATCAGACAGGCGCGCTTCTTGTTAAATTTATCTGCGAAATGCACAGGGAGGAGCTTAGCGAAAAATCCACGCTTGTTAAAACAATTGTTACGAGCGAGCTCGGCGCAAATATCGGCAGAAGCTACGGCGTAAGTGTTGAGGAAACGCTGACGGGTTTCAAGTATATCGGCGATAAAATCAATCAGTTTGAAAAGGACGGGCGCAAGTTTGTTATAGGCTATGAGGAAAGCTACGGTTATCTTATAGGAACTCACGCGAGGGATAAGGACGCAGTTGTTTCCTCAATGCTCATCTGCCAGATGGCGGCGTGGTATAAAAATCAGGGAAAAACGCTTGTTGACGCACTTAATGAAATATACAGCGAGTTCGGTTTTTATCTTGATTATCTTGACAGTTTTGTTTTAAAGGGCAAGGACGGCGCTGAAAAAATACAATCTTTAATGGTTACCTTCAGGGAGAAGGGAAAAACTCTTTTTGACGGTATAGATAAAATAATTGATTTTAAGGACGGCGTTGGCGATTTGCCGAAGGAAAACGTGCTTAAGTACATTTTCACCGACGGCTCCTGGATGGCGGTCCGTCCAAGCGGAACTGAGCCTAAAATCAAGGTTTATTACTCCGTTGTTGACCCCGACAGAGAAAACGCAAAAGCAAGGCTTGAAGGCTTAAGAAAGGTTATGGGCGATATAATCAATTCATAATCAGAGGTAAATTTGATGACAGTTAGCGAATACATTGAAAATGTTATTCAGCCAAAGCTCCAGGGTGACGGCGGCTGGGTTGAGGTTAAAGCAGTTGATAAAAACGAGGTCACTCTTGTGTTCAGAGGGGAATGCTCAAAATGTCTGATTCTTCACCGCTGTATTGCGTGGATTGAAGAGCAGGTCAAGGCTGATTTAAACAAGGATATTAAGGTT
>CAMOWP010000084.1 GCA_946628455.1 uncultured Clostridia bacterium
CATCACAATGGAAAACGAAAACGGCAGGCTCACAGTTTTAATTGAAGGAAAGCTTGACACGAGCACAACGCCTCAGGCTGCGCAGCTGATTGAGCCCGAGATTGACGGAATTGATTCCCTTGTTATTGATATGAAAGATTTAAAATACATATCATCAGCAGGACTTCGCCTTATACTTTCTCTTCACAAAAAGATGGCAGCAAAAGACGGAATGGTTGTTAAAAACGTTAATGAAACAAATATGGAAATATTTGATATGACAGGCTTTACAAGTATTCTTGACATTGAATAATAAAGCAACCGTTTACGTTAAGGAAAGGACATAGCCGTAATTGAACAAATCAGAGAATCCAGTTCAGCCGCTTAAGTTCAAGCCGCTTTCTCTTTCTCAGGCGGAGCACGTTGAAGCAATCCGCAGGAGGTCCGGAAGCACCCTGTACGTTTACACCTTTGCCTCCCTCTTTGCATGGAAGGAGGATGAAAAATACGAAATCTGTTTTTCAGAGGACGCTTTTTTAATCAAAAACGGAACGGAGGGAAAAAACGCATATCTGTTCCCCTGCGGCAGCGACAGCGGAAAAAAATCGTTGCTTGATTCCCTGCTTAAATACGAAGCGCCTGAATTCTATTGCCTGACTGATAAGGATAAGGCTTTTCTTGAAGCAGAGTATCCGGGCAGATTTGAATTTACTGAAAGGCGAAACGATTTCGTCTATCTGTTTGATAAGGACGCGCAAATTGCTTTAAAGGGGAAGGATTACAAAAAGCAACGACATCAGATTAATATAGGCAAAGCCTCGGCAAAGGAGTGGAAATTTCAACTTCTGACAGAGGCTAACGTTGAAAGAGCGATTAAGATTAATCAGGAGTGGACTGAAATAAAGGGAAATAACGGACTTGCTGACTCAAAAGCTGCGCAGTGTGCGCTTGAAAACTTTTCTCAGCTTTCAATGTTCGGATTAATTTTTCAGGCGGACGGCAAGGATACCGCCTATATTGCAGGCTCATTCATCACCCCTGATACTTTTGATTTAGCCTTTTGCAAGGTTTTGGGCGAAAGGCAGGATTTTTATGTGAGATGGGAATTCTTCCGTTCCTTACCGCAGGAAGTAAAAACAATAGATTCCGAAGAGGATTTAGGCATTGAGGGACTGCGTATCAACAAGCTATCCCGTCATCCGAAGGAACTGGTGCGCATATGGAAAGGCAGCCTGAAGCTATGAATGAAACAGTGAATCTAAAGCGCCATACCTTTACCGACAAAATGTTCCGTCGGCTTTTTCTTCCTACCCTTTTTTCTGCAATAGGGTGGGCTCTCGGCGATATTGCCGACGCATTATTTGTTGGTATACGCTTAGGAAATGCAGGGCTTGCAACGATGTCGCTGGTTGCGCCCATTTATATGATATACAATGTTTTAGACGTCGGAATAGCGGTTGGCACGTCAGTAAAATACACGCAGGCGCTTGGCAAGGGCGAAGCAAAAAAAGGCGTTGAGATATTTTCTCAGATGTTAATAGTTGCTGTTGTAACGAGCATAGCTGTTTGCGCAGTCGGTTTATTGGCGATGCCGTACATTCTGCAATTCCTCGGAGCAGGTTCTCCGCACGGCGCGCTGTGGAGCTACACCAGAGAATATCTGCAGATTATGTTTTTGGGAACGCCGATTACTTTTTTGTATTTTTTATTATATTATTGCGTTCGCTGCGACGATAACGAAAAGCTTGCAAGCGCAGGCTATATAATAGGATATTTTACGGACGTTGTTGCAAGCGCAGTTTTCATAATGGGCTTCGGGCTTGGAGTAAAAGGTGCGATTTACGCAACGGTTTTGGGAAAGGCAGTCGGCGTCTGCATCTTCTGTTTTCATTTCACAAGGAAATGGGCGATACTGCGCTTCCGCCCATCAAAGCCTGATTTCAAGCTTATTTCTTCTGCTCTGAAAACGGGAATGGCGTCCTCCTTCGGGTTTATAGGGCAATTTGCCGCGCTACTTATAGTTAACAACATTCTTTATAAATTAGGAGGCTCGGGAGCGCTTGCCGTGCTCAACATTGTTCAAGACGTTTCATATGTTGCGCTAGCGATTTATACGGCGCTCGGAGACACCGTTCAGCCGCTCAGCGGAACGTTTTTCGCAGAGCATAATAAGGGCGCTATCAAGAGGGTAATGACGCTCGGAATTCTTATCGGAATAATCTCAGGTGCCGTAATAGCGCTTGTTTTCGTACTTTGTGCGCCTTCAGTCTGCAGGCTGTTCGGCTTAAACGGAAGCCAGATTGCTTCCGGCGCTTTTGCCGTAAGACTTTTCTGCATTTCGGTTATACCTGCGGGGCTTAATATTACCTGGAGCGCCTGCTTCCAGGCTATTAAAAGAGAAAAAATCGTTTTTCTTATAAATCAGCTGCGGACCTTCGTGTGTTTTCTTGCGTTTGCAGTTGTTCTTTCACAGCTCGGAATAAAATGGTTCTGGTTTACATTTCTCGGCGCTGAGGTTCTGACCATTATCATTTGGGTGCCGATTGCTCTTTCAAAAAAGCAGGAGGCCTCAGGCAAGGTTTTCTCTTATCTGCTTGACGTAAATTCCACGGATTTTTCCGAGCTCATAAGCAAGGCGGAAGCCTTTTGCGAGGAAAACGGAGCAGACATAAAAAAGATATACACTATAACAATCTGCATAGAAGAGGTCTGCCAGGCGATAATTGAAAACGCCTTTAAAAAAACGGGCGAGGAATACGTTCAGCTTACGCTGTGCTTTGAGGATGACGGAGCGATAATGCTTCATTTCAGGGATAACGCCGTAAATTTCAATCCTTTTGCAATGAAAATCGGCCAGGATTACGACAACCCCGAGCATGTTTCATCTCTGGGAATACAGATGGTAAGAAAAAAATCAAAGCAGTTCTTCTACCGCAGATATTCGGGCTTCAATACGCTTACAGTGGAGGTATAACAGAGCTTGAGCACAGAAATACGAATGGCTAAACGGCAGGATATTCCCGCACTATGCGAAATGTGGAAAGCCTGCTTTTCAGACAGTGAAGAATATATTAAGCGTTTCTACAGAGAAAATTTTGAACATATTGATGTAGTTGTTTTAACCGTTGACGGCGAGCCCGCGTGTATGGCGCATATGTTTGACGCAACCGTTAAGCACGGGGATATTTCCGTTAAGGCAAAATATCTGTACGCGGGAGGCACTCACCCGAAGCACAGGAACAAAGGATACTTTATCAAAATGCAGGACTACATAACGGACCTTGCAGACAAAAAAGGGACGGCGCTTATATTTCAGCCTGCAACCAGTGAGCTTACCGATTTCTACAAGGCGCTCGGCTTTGAAACCGACTCCTCAATCCGCCGCCTTTCCGTTATCCCGAAAGCAAGGCAGCCACTTGATTATTCCGAGCTTTCATATCAGGAATACAACCGCCTTCGCAACGACGCTTTTTCAGACATTCCGTACGTAAAATGGCCTGACAGATATCTGAAATGGTGCATTGAAGAAAACGCTCTTTTTTCAGGAAAAGCGCTTGGAATCAAGCTTGACGGGAAAGACTGTTTTCTGATGGGTTTTCCCGAAGGAAAAACTCTGATAATCAATGAAACGAATCTTACCGACCTTCAGCTTAAGAAAATAAGCGGAGCGTTATGTAAAATATTCAGCACAGAAAAAATATACGCTTACTATTCGAAAAACGCAGGTTATGAAGGCGAGACGCTTCTTCCCTCATGCGTTTATAATACGCCCGTTCACAATATCTATCTTAATCTAACTCTATTGTAGAGGAGTTCGTAATTATGAGCAAAACACAAAACAATAAGAAAACAAGAATCATATCCCTTCGTTTTAAAACTGTAGCAATTATTCTTATTACAGCGATTGTTATTTCCTCCATTGCGATAACTATCAGCTATCGCACTTACTCTTCCACGATGGACGAGCACTACAAAACGCTTGCGAACAACCTGGCAAAAACAACGGCTGCACAGCTTGATGCAGACGCATTACAACGATATTATGATGCAGCAAAAAAAATCGGTACCTATGACGATGAAAAGTATTGGAACGACAGCGCTTACCGTGCCGCTTACGATAAAAAGGCGGAGGCGCTGAAGGACAGGGAATATCAGGAAACGCTGAATCTGCTGTTCAGTATTAAAAACAGCAATGACATTAAATATTTATATATTCAAAAGCTTGATGAGGGCAACCTTACCTGCACATACCTATTTGACGCCGACAGCTCTGACGAACAATATCAGCTCGGAACAGTACGCGAACTTGCCGGCGCGGCTAAGGAAAGCGAGCATCCCGAGGAAGGTCTGCGCGCATTCATCACCAATGACGGAGAATGGCTTGCTTCTTCCGTAGTACCTGTCAGAGATACAAGCGGAAATCCTGTGGCATTAGTCGGTGTAGACATTTCTATGGATGACATTATGCATGACCGTGCTGATTATCTCAAGCTTACATTAGCCTTTATGGGAATTGCTGTTATTGCGCTGTGCTTTTTAATTCTGATTTCCGTAAACGCTTATATGATTACGCCCATCAATACACTGTCCAACGCTACAAGATACTTTGTTGAAAATCACAGCGACAATCAGACGGAGAGCTTTGAGTTATCCAAGCTGAATATTAAAACCGGAGATGAGATTGAAACGCTGGCTGATTCAATCAAGCAAATGGAGCGGGATATAAACGAATACATAACGCATTTAACAACGGTTACAGCCGAAAAGGAAAGAATCGGAGCGGAGCTTGAGCTTGCAACGCGAATTCAGGCTGATATGCTTCCGAATATTTTCCCTGCGTTCCCCGAACGGCAGGACCTTGATATTTATGCAAGCATGACCCCCGCAAAGGAGGTAGGCGGAGATTTTTATGATTTCTTCCTTGTTGACGACACTCATCTTGCATTGGTTATGGCTGACGTTTCCGGCAAAGGCGTCCCTGCCGCTTTGTTTATGATGATGAGCAAAATTCTCATTCAGAACGCGGTTATAAACGGAAAAGCGCCTGACGAAGCTCTTATGGCAGTAAACAACCAGATTTGCGCAAACAACAGAGAGGAAATGTTTGTTACCGTATGGCTCGGCGTTCTTGATTTACAAAACGGGCTTCTCACCGCTTCAAACGCAGGGCACGAAAAACCGATTATTATGATGCCTGACGGAGAATTTGAGCTTTACAACGACAGGCACGGATTTGTAATAGGCGGTATGGAAGGGCTTAAATACAGAAGCTATGAGGTACAGCTAAAGAAGGGCTCAAAGCTTTTCTTATACACGGACGGAGTTGCTGAGGCTACAGACACAGAGAACATTCTTTACGGAACCGAAAGAACGCTTAAAGCGCTTAACAGTGTAAAAGACAAGAGTCCTAAGGAAATAATTGAAAGGGTTAAAGAATCGGTTGACAGCTTCGTCGGCGAAGCGCCGCAGTTTGACGACCTCACGATGCTTTGCTTTGAATACAAAGGTTTTGACGACACGCTGACGCTTGACGCATCTCTTGACAGCGTAAGCAGCGCAATTGAATATGTTGAAAACAAGGTTGAGCCTCTCCCGTTTTCAGGCAAGGTCAGAAACCGGATTGTTATTGCTGTTGACGAAATAGTAAGCAATGTTGCAAGATACGCATACGAAGGCGGCTCGGGAAAATTCAGCATTAAAGCCGAAGCTGACGACGCCGGAATAACAATCACCGTTACCGACAGCGGAATACCTTACAATCCGCTTGAAAAGGACGACCCTGATATTACTCTTTCCGCAGAAGAAAGAGGAATAGGCGGCTACGGAATTTTCATTGTTAAAAACACAATGGACGACATTTCTTATGAATATAAGGACGGCAAAAATATTTTCGTAATGAAAAAGAATTTTGCATAATATAAAAATCACCTGAAGAGGGCGCCCTCTTCAGGTGATTTTTCTTGTCTTTATTATCTTTTCAGAAGCTCGGAATTATTTGGGAATTCAAAATACGTGTCGGGATACGGCTCGTCTTCAAGCGTAAAATGCCACCATTCGCAGTCAATCGGGGCAAAGCCGTATTTTTTCATTACGCTTTGAAGAAGCATTCTGTTTTCAAACTGGCTTTCCGTTATTCCCGAATAATCAGGGTGAGAAACCTCGTTAAAATAATCGAACGGACTTCCCATGTCAATTTCCTTGCCCGTTGCCATATCAAGCAGAGTCAGGTCAACAGTGCTTCCGCGGCTGTGGGAGGATTTGCTTGCAATATATCCGAGATTGAACAGCTCCTGCTTTTCAAGGTCAGGATAGAAAAACGGCTTCATACGCTGGTCAAGGTCCTCTATTCCCCATAGCACGAAATGCTTAACAGCCGTTGCAGGACGGTAAGCGTCAAAAATTTTAAGGCGATAGCCCTTAACATTCATTTCTTTGCTGACAGCCTTGAGCGCTCTTGCCGCCTCCTTTGTAATAATTGCAACAGGCTGCTCATAGCCGTCTATTCTGTCCCCTATAAAATTATATGTTGAAAAATATCTGATTTCCTGAACTACCGACTCAACATAATCCGAAAGCAAAACAAAATCAGATGTATCGTTTATGGCTCTTTTTTCAAAATCCATATTTACGCCGCCTTTTAGGCTTTAGCTTCAGTAGCAAAAATTCCTTATTGCCGAGTGAACACGAAGCCGAAGCCAATCACATTTGTTATTTTAAACCATTTTATCATATATCGGACAATAAAACAAGCAAAAAGAAGCTGCCCCGTATATATAATCGGAGCAGCTTTTCATGTTTACTTATGAAATATGCGCTGAATTATTTCATAGATTAACGACTTATTATTTCTTTACATTGGCCGTTTTAATCTTTGACCATGAAGAATAATATTTCTTGCCGTTTACAGTCTTATAAGCGCGAACGCGTACATAATACTTCTTGCCGCCCTTGAGCTTCTTAGCGATTGCCGAAGTCTTCTTTGCGCCCTTAACGGTAACAGTCTTCTTATTCTTTGTGAATTTCTTGTTTGTTGCAACCTGAACCTGATATCCTGTTACGCCTGCAACCTTCTTGTAGGCAACCTTGAGCTGCTTTTTGCCAGGGGTAGCTTTCTTGATTGCAGTCTTCTTCGGGTTAATCTTGAAGTACTTTTTAACAGTTCCTGTGTATCCGTTTCTGAACTTAATGATGGCAGTTCCCTTGCCAACCTTCTTGTTGTTCTTATAGGTTACTGTGTAATACTTTGAGCTGAGCTTTTTGCCGTATTCGGTTTCAACTCTTACAGCAGGCTTTAAAGCCTTGCCTGTGTAAGTAACGGCGCTCTTTACCTTTGTAGAAGAAATTGCAGGATATTCCTTTTCGAGTGTTTCGTGAGCGCAGAACCAATCTGTACAATGCTCAAATACTCCGCCGCTTGTAGATGACTTACCCTTTTTGTTTACTGCAACCTTTTTCTCATCTGTCTTTAAAGTGTGAGTATGCTTTTTAACGGAAATATTGCCTGAGAAAGCGTCGTTTCCGTCCTGATAGCCCATAAGAGTGTACTCAACACCCTTTTCAAGATCAGCAGTAAAGATTACCTGATTCATAAGCGTAAGGTCCATACCCTTAGCTTTATACTCGGCAATCATCTCATCTTTAAGATATGCAGTGTCAAGGAAGAATGACATACCGCAGGTTGCCTGCTCGTCCTTTGTCATATACTCAACAGAAATGATTCCGCCGGGAAGCTGAACTTCAGCGCTCGGAGAAGGAGTGTTTTTGTATAAGTTATCGCATTCAAATACATACGAGCCTGTTTCGTCAGGTATAAATTTTGCGAACTTTACAGACGTTTCCTCAGTTCCGT
>CAMOWP010000085.1 GCA_946628455.1 uncultured Clostridia bacterium
GTACTGTTTGTGGTCAGACGCTTAAAATAGAAACGATTTCAAAAACTGCAAAGTATGCAAATCCGATTACTGTTAAGACTAAGATACCGACTGTTAAATTTGCGAAACTCAAGAATAAGAGCCAGACAGTTGCGCTTAAAAGCTGGGCAGCCATTTCAAAGGCAAAGGGCAAGGTAACCTACAAAAAGTCAAGCGGCAATAAGAAAATCACTGTTTCAAAAGCAGGTAAGATTACTGTTAAAAAAGGCTTGAAAAAAGGCACTTACAAAGTAAAAATAAAAGTTACTGCAGCAGGTAACGCCTCCTACAAAGCTAAAACGCAAACAGTAAAAATAAAAATCAAAATCAAATAAATTACAAAACGGAGAGCGTTCTTGCTCTCCGTTTTTGATAGTAAGCAAATCTATTTATTAAATCTGTAGCCTTTGCCCCAAACGGTATTAACATATCTGAAGCTCTTGTCTGCCGCAAAAAGCTTGTCGCGGATTCTGTTGATATGAACGGTAACCGTTGAGGTTTCGCCTATTGCGTCATACTGCCAGATTTTCTCGAAAAGCTCTTCCTTTGAAAAGATTGTATCTGGGTTTTCTGCAAGGTAGGTGAGCAGCTCAAACTCCTTGTTTGTAAAGCCGATTTCCTTATCGTTAACAAAAACGCGCCTTGCCTTTTTATCAATTTTCATTGAGTCAATTTCAACAACATCGCGCTCCTCCTTTGCCCCTGCGGTGAGGCGCTCGAAACGCTTGATATGCGCAATAACCCTTGCAACAAGCTCCGACGGGCTGAACGGTTTAACTACATAATCGTCAGCTCCGAGCCCGAGACCCTTGATTTTGTCAATGTCATCTCTTTTGGCGCTGACTAAAAGAACGGGGATATCGCTCTTTTCCCTGATTTTTTTGCATATTTCAAGCCCGTCAACCTCAGGAAGCATAATGTCAAGAATTATGAGGTCAAAGCTTCCGTCAAGCGCTTTTTCAAGCCCTTCCTTTCCGCTCAGCGCGCTTTCGACGTTAAAACCGTTAGCTTCAAGATAATCCCTTTCAAGCTGAACAATGCTCTCGTCGTCTTCAACAATAAGTATTCTTTTATTCATCTTCAAACCCTGCTTTCTTTAATGAAATGAGTATGGTGATTCCGTAATGCTCGTTTTTAGTTGCCCAGATGTGCCCTCCGTGAAGCTCAACAATCTGCCTGCAGACGGAAAGCCCGAGCCCTGAGCCGTTTTTAACCTGTGTGCGCGATTTATCAGCCCTGTAAAAGGTTTCAAAAATCTTCGAAAGGTCCTCGCTTTCAACGCCGATTCCGTTATCGGCAATGCTGAGGATTACTGATTTTTCATAGCTCTGCGCTTCAAAAACAATTTCACCCTGCGCGTCTTTTCTTGCGTACTTTATTGAATTTGAAATGATGTTCTGAATAACTCTTGAAAAGCGGTCTGTATCAATGAAAACAGTATCGTTTTCGACGCAGTTATTTTTAACATCAAGGCTGAAGCCTTCCTTTTCAAGAATCGGGCGCATTTCATTTTCGCAGTCCTCAACAAAGGAGCGGATATTGATTTCCTCCTTGTTAAGCTCAATGTTTCCAAGCTCAAGACGCGATATAGTCAGTAGCTCGTCAAGCAGCCTTTCCATTGAAATTGTTGAATCATAGATAGTGTTGAGGTAACGCTCCTGCTTTTCGGGCGTGTTTGCAATTCCGTCCCTGAGCCCCTCAACATAGCCTTTAACCGAGGTGAGCGGAGTTCTGAGGTCGTGCGCAACTCCTGCAATCATCTCTTTTCGCGATTGCTCAATCCTGTCTCTGTCGTCAATAGATTGCTTGAGCTGAGTGCTCATTTCGTTAAAGGATTTAACAGTCTGGCCTATTTCGTTTGTGCTTTCGTAGTCAATTTTGTAATCAAGGTTTCCCCTGGCGATTTCGTTAGCTCCGTCGGCAAGCTTGTTAAGCGGGCGGATAATCGTTCTTGACGTTATGAACGAAAGCGCGGCAATTGAAAGAATAAAAAGAATGATTATTGCAAGAAAGAGCGCGCCCGTTTTTCCGAAAACAAGCGAGGAATAGCTTTGCGGCGTGTTCTTTGATGAAACGTCGTTTACGGTGTAATCGCTGCTTGTGATTATGATAAGATATTTGTCAGCCTTGCTTTCAGCGTGGTTAACAATAACCATTCCGTTTTCTCCGAAATAGTTTGTGTTTTTCGTCTCGTCAAACGTGATTATTGAGTTTGCCTCATTCAAAACGGAGGTCTTGTCCGTTGTTGAATAAAAATCCTTACCGCTGCATTCAATATATATTTTTGCCCCAAGGCTCTCAACAGCGTCAAGATAATCGTTGATTTTATTGTATTTTTGCTCGCTGGAGTCAGCTGAAATAAGCTCGTTTGAAATTGAGCTCATGGTCTGGCTCCACTGAATCTGATTGAGCATTGAGTATGATTTTGTTGTTACCGTTGAAAAATCAAGGTAAGAGGTTATTGAATGAAGCGCGATATATGAAAAAATAACAGCAATAACAACGGGAATAACGATTCCGAGAACGGAGGAAATAGTTATTCGCGTTGCAATTTTCAGGTTCTTTGATGAGCGTTTCTTTTTCGCCATATTCCTTCTCCGATAGCTTTAGTAGTTTTATTTTATACCATTTTCATAGCTTTTACAAGACTAAGAGTTTAAATATAAATTTATTAAAATACTATTGACTATAACTAAAATAAATTGTAAAATAAAGTTAACAATTTGTTAATATTTTATTTTTGAAATTATGAAGGGAGGGGCAGTAGTTGAAAAAAAGTGAAAAAAGGCTTGTGTGCATAGTGCTTGTGCTGGCAATTATTGCCTCTGCGCTTTCAATCAGCCTCACCGCCTTTGCAAAATCTCAAAGGCTTATACTGGACGTGCGCTACAGCGATACTATGGACGGCAGCGAGGATTTAATCTGGTATGTTTACACTCCCGAGGTTTCGGGAACGTACAGCTTCCTTTCGTTCAATGTGCCCCACAGCGAGGCGTATCTTTTCACAAAGGAATCTGACGCTCTTGGAAAAAACAGGGTTTTGACCCAGATTGCATATTCCCAGTCAAGCCCGAATTATGCCGAACGAGGTCAGAGCGGCTCAATTCAGTTCTGCCTTACTTATCACCTTGAAGCGGGCGAAACGTATTATTACGCAGCCGGCTGGTGGAGCGCAAACAGAACTGGCGGAACGATGAACGTTATGCTCACCTGTGATGAATATGATGAAAGCAGCATTGAAAGCATTGACCTCAGAACAAGCGTTACTTATGACGAAAATTCCAACGGAAAATGGGAGACGGATTCAAACGGTAACGCATATTTCTCTTATGACATAGCGCGTCTGCTTACTAACCTTACCGTTACCGTTCATTATAAGGACGGAACCTCGTCAAGCGTAACTGGCAAGGACGAAATAGACGGAAACTCAATTTCTTATATCACCAATCAGGCGAGCGAGCACTGGTATCCCGCCGCCTCCTCGTCCTACAGCGGAAATGTTTTAACAGTCACCGTGCTCGGCGTCAGTGCTGAATTTAACGTAACCGTTAACGAGAGTAATCTGAAGAGGGTTTCGCTTAAGATTATTGATTATTCAACCAAGGAAGCGCTTGAAGGCGCAACGGTTAAAAGAGAAAACGACTCCGTTGAAACTGACGCTGACGGAATCGCCGTCATAAGCCTTAAGGGCGGTGAAAACGAAATTACCGTATCCGATATGTATTCAATACCGAGAACGGTTACTGTTACGGTAAATCAAAGCGTTACCGCTTCGGATTTTACTGACACGCCGATTGAGCTTGTAACAGGCGATTTTAACCGCGACAACGTTATTAACGGAAAAGATTACGCGTATATTATGAAAAACTATAACGGCGAAATGCAGGAAAAGGAATTCCTGAGATTTAAAAACCAGGTGAATTTCAAAAAGAAGAATTACGCGCCTCTTGTTATACAATAAAAAGCAGGATTTCTCCTGCTTATTCAAGTAATCCGTTATCGCTGAGCATTTTAATGAAGGCGTCAACATCGGCTTTTGCCCTTGCCTCGTCAACCTCGTATTCGTTGCAGACGAGCTTAACGCATTCCTCGGCGGTTATATCGTTCTGAAAACAGTCCCAGAAAAACGCGCCCGATTCGTTAAGCGTAATCATGGCGTTAAAGCTCTTTGCCTGTTTTCCCACAGGCACAACAATATTTGACCCCGCAATATTTCTTTTAACAAAACCGTTTTTAATTTTCATGGCTTAACCCCCTTAGAATATGTTAATAATATACCACAGAAATGTTCATTTTACAAGTGGAGAGAGATTATGAAAACGCTTAAGCTTACAGCACAGAGAAAAAAGAGCCTTCTTGCAATAGTAATTATTTTGATTTCATATGCAGCCGAAAGGCTTATTGAAATGTTCATCCCTAACGGAAGAAAGCTCGGAATTGTTCTTGCAATTGTGTACACTCTTATTCTTGCGCTTACTCTTTATATTATTTACAGTGCCCGTGATACGTATTTCGGGCTTATGGCTGCGCTTTTCGGATATAAAATGATGCCTGTCAGCATCAGCTTTCTTTACAGCTATTCCCACAGCGCCGACCTTCTTTATTTCATTGTAAAAAAGGCGGCGATGCTTATGTTCCTTGTTTTGATTTACTGGCTTTATATTCAGCAGGATAAGGATAAAGAAAAGCGGGTCAGCGCGCCGACGGTGCTCGTTCTGATATTCTCGGTTCCGTTTTTTACCGAAATATCAAATGCGCTTTTCAGGTTTTTCCTTGACAGAACGGGAAGTATGCTTTACGGTTACCTTTCGCAGTTTGCAGTTTACGCCTTTGCTACCTTCGTTATTATCGGAGTTGCATATTATTCAGGCTGCTTTTCGCTCAGATTTGCAACGCTTTACGAAATGCTTGCGCTGCTTATAAACACGGTAAAGGTAGGCGCAAAAATCGGCTACAGAGTTTTAAACGGCTGGCATATCAGCAAAAGCTTTTTCGTATGGATTGCGCTTTATGCAGTCTTAATGGTGTGCTTTGCCTTTGCGCTCAGGCTTAAGGAAAGGAAAGCGGAGCCTAACGCATAACAAACAAGGGATACGGATTATTCCGCGTCCCTTTTATAAATTTTGTTTACACTTATGTACTTGACTTTAAGCGTTGATATTGATATTATAAATTATTGATAGTAATTAATATGGAGAGATATACTATGAGAGATTTAGATAATCTTTGTATAAACTGCTTTAAGGAGCTCACTGAAGGCGCAGTTTGCTCCGAATGCGGATATGACAACGAAAAGGAAGCGGATTTTGTTTATCTTGCTCCTAAAACTCTGCTGCAGGAGCGTTATGCAGTCGGCGCTGTTCAGTCTCACGACAGCGATTCCGTTACCTATTCGGGATACGACACCCAGCTTGATAAAAGAATCGTGATAAGAGAGTTCTATCCCAAGGGAATTGCAAGCAGGCTTGAGGGCAACAAGGTGCTCCATATAAGGCAGAGGTTTGCAAACGAGATTGAGGGCTACAAGCGCTCCTTCTTCAACCTCTGGTCAACGCTTGAGAAAATGCATTCTCTTTCAGCCGTTGTGCCGGTTTACGATGTTTTTGAAGAGAACGCAACCGCTTATGCAATTATTGAGTATATGGATTCAATCCCGCTGCGCGAATATCTTATCAGAAATGAAGAGGGAATAATCTCGTGGGACAGCGCAAGGCTTATGTTTATGCCTGTTCTCACAACTATTGAATCTCTTCATGAAAACGGAATTATTCATGGCTCAATCACTCCTGACAGCCTTATGCTTTGCCGCGACGGCAAGGTGAGATTAAAGCCGTTTT
This sequence comes from uncultured Clostridia bacterium, assembly GCA_946628455.1. Taxonomy (GTDB): domain Bacteria; phylum Bacillota; class Clostridia; order Oscillospirales; family Acutalibacteraceae; genus Eubacterium_R. The sequence goes on from CAMOWP010000085.1 coordinate 5,856, forward strand.
GTATTCAGGAATGCGCTGACAGCACCACCTCGCTTGAGTTTGTTGAAACGGCGGGCTATACGGCTATTGAGCAGTATAATAACGCTCACAAAATCTGCCCCGCAACGGATATATATGCTTTTTCAGCCTGCATATACCGCGCGCTTGTAGGAACAAATCCTCCTGACTGTGTTTCAAGAGAAGCTAACGACAAGCTTATGATTCCCAATTCAATAGCTGAAAAAATTCCTATGCACGTTATCAAGGCGCTTGGCAGCGGGCTTCAGATTTATCCCGAAAAGAGAATTAAATCCGTTTCGGATTTCAGAGAGCTGCTTGACGCGTCTCCCGCCGTTCAGGCAAGAGCGGACAGCGTTGAGGACACATATGACAAGAGAATTGACAGAGAGCGCTACGTTGATTATTCCAAGCTTGACAATTCGCATAACAAGCGCTCAAGGATAGCAATTGCAGTTCTTGCAATTCTTATTATCCTTGCAATCGGCGCAGGTATTTACGTTGTTAAGTTCACTGATTTAATCAAGCCTCAGGAAACCACAGCTCCCGTAACCGAGCAGGCTCAGACCTTCGAGGTGCCGAGCATTGCGGGCAACGGCTTTACCCAGAGCGACGTTCAGAACAACGGCGCATGGAATCAGCAGTTCAACATCAGCTTTACAGAGGATTATTCAAAGGACGCTGAAAAGGGCATAATCTTCAAGCAGAGCATCAAGGCGGGCGAAAAGGTTGAGCAGGGAACGGAGCTTATCCTCACAGTCAGCAAGGGTATTCAGACTGCGGAGGTTCCCGATGTTTCGGGCAAAACGCTTGACGAGGCTAAGAAAATGCTTGAGGACCTCGGCTTCAAGGTTTCAACCGTTGAGGTTTATAACGATGGCTCGCATACCCCCGGCACCGTTAAGGCAAGCTCGGGCACAGCTCCCGCTCAGGGTGAAACGGTTGCAGTCGGCGAAGAAATTCTCGTTCAGGTTTACGGCGAGGTGCAGACAACAACTACTCAGCCTTCAACTCAGGCGGATAATAACTGATTAACTATTTATGGGAGGGCGCTGTGCCCTCCCGTTTGTTTTTTATTTTAAATTTTTTGCAACACTTTGTATCCTTTCTCCTACTATATAAATGAAAGCTTTCAGGAGGTGACACTATGAACGAAAAGGAGCTTGTTCTGTTATCGAAAAGCGGTGACAGAGAAGCCTTCTCCGCGCTCTATGAGCTTTATAAGGATAAGCTTTATCGCTACGCGCTTTACCGCCTTGAAAACCGGCAGGACGCCGAGGACGCAGTCAGCGACGCTGTTTACTCCGCGTTTTATCAGATAGGCAGGCTCAAAAAGCCTGAGGCATTCTCCGCGTGGATATTCAGGATTCTTTATTTTTCCTGCGGCGAAATAATCAAAGCGCGTGCTAAAAGACGGAGCATGGCTGATATCAATGAAATGTCTGAAAAGCTGACATACGATATAGAAAATACGGTTAAGAAAACAGAGCTTTCGCAGGCGCTTGATATTCTCAGCGACAGCGAGCGGGAGATTGTTCTGCTCTCCGTTGTTTCGGGTCTTAACAGTAAGGAAATTGCAAAAATCTGTGATATGACCTCGGGCGCGGTGCGTTCAAAGCTGTCAAGAAGCCTCAAAAAAATGAGAGAATTTCTGGAGGGATAGATATGAAGAATAATGATTTTGATT
>CAMOWP010000086.1 GCA_946628455.1 uncultured Clostridia bacterium
CCCATTACCGTTCACCGATTAACTACAGCCTTGAAATTATTGAGCAGTGCAAGTCTGCGCTTGAAAGGCTTTACACCTGCCGCGAATCACTTGATTTTGCAATTAAAAATGCAAAGAGTGATATTGATGACGATAAGGAGCTTCTTGATTTAATAGCTTCTCGCCGCGAGCAGTTTATAACTGCTATGGATGACGACCTCAATACAGCCGACGGCCTTGCCGCAATCTTTGAGCTTGTTAAGGATATTAACACGAAGATTCTTGATAAAGAGGTTTCAAAGGGCGTCTGTGAAGCCGCTGCAGCTCTTTTTGACGAGCTTTGCGACGTTTTGGGTATTCTTTATAACCGCAAGTCAAACGACCTTGATTCTGAAATTGAAGCGCTTATCGAAAAGCGCCAGGAAGCAAGAAAGAATAAGGACTGGGCTACTGCAGACAAAATCCGTGATGACCTTAAGGCAAAAGGAATAATACTTAAGGATACTCCGCAGGGCGTAACATGGACAAAGGAATAATAGACATATCACAAAAGGGGAGAGCATAATTCTGTTCTCCCTTGATTTATTTTATTATTTATGCAATAATTAGATTTATAGGAGGGATAGATATGGTAGACAGAGTAAAATTTAAGGATATAGAGGTTTCGCGCCTCGGGCTCGGCAATATGCGGCTTCCCGTTAAAACGCCTATTAAGCGCGAAGCTAACCCTATGATTGATTACGCAAAGGGTCAGGAGCTTGTTGATTTAGCTTATGAAAACGGCGTTAATTATTTTGACACGGCTTATATGTATCACGCAGGTAAGAGCGAAAAATTTATTGGCCACGCTCTTAAGAAATACCCGCGCGACAGCTACTATTTAGCTGATAAGCTTCCGATTTTTATGTGCCCGAAGCAAAGCGATATGGAAAAGATTTTCAATAAGCAGCTTTCACGTTGCGACGTTGATTATTTCGATTTTTACCTTCTTCATTCGCTTGACGGAAAAAATTGGGCAAAGTGTAAGAAATTCGGCGCTGTTGAATTTATTGAGCAAAAGAGAAAAGAGGGAAAGGTTAAGTATTTCGGCTTCTCCTTCCACGGTACTGTAGATGATTTAAAAGAAATTGTAGCTTCTCACCACTGGGATTTTGCACAGATTCAGCTCAATTATCTTGACTGGAAAAACCAGCGCGCAGACGAGCAGTATCAGATTTTAACCGATGCGGGAATTCCCGTTGTTGTAATGGAGCCTGTTCGCGGCGGAAAGCTCGCAGAGCCGACTAAAGAGGTTAAGGAGCTTTTTAACAAGAATAATCCTGACAGAAGCTACGCCTCATGGGCTATGCGCTTTGTTGCCAGCCATGATAACGTTATGACTATTCTGAGCGGAATGAACGCGCCTGAGCAGATGATGGATAACATTAACACTCTGACAGATTTCACGCCGCTTACAGACGTTGAATTTAAAGTATGTGCAAACGCGGCTTCTCTTCTCAATAAGAACGACGTTATTCCTTGCACAGGCTGCGATTACTGCGCTGACTGCCCTAAGGGCGTTAAAATCTCTTCAATCTTTGCCGCATATAACAAGTATAAAAACGGCGAAGCAACAGGGGATGAGGTTGCTGCTGAATACGCAAAAATTGACGTTAAGGCTAACGCCTGCGTTGCCTGCGGAAAATGCGCTCAGCATTGCCCTCAGCAAATTGACATCCCCAACTTAATGCAAAAAACAATGCTCGATTTCTTTGAATAAGCATAATTAAAACGGTAGTCTTTCGACTACCGTTAATCTTTTTAATCAATCAATTCCTTCATATCGTACATTCCGCAGCTTTTGCCGTTCATATAAACAGCAGCGTTTACTGCGCCGACTGCGAAAACCTCTTTGCTTCTTGCTGAGTGTGAAAGCGTTATGTTTTCATCTCTGCCTGCAAAGATTATTTCGTGCTCACCGACTATTGTGCCGCCTCTGATTGAGTGAATTCCGATTTCGTCTTTCGTTCTCTTTTCACGCTTTGAGTGGCGGTCGTATTCATATTTCATCGGCTTGTCAAATTCCTCGCTGATTGCGTCTGCAAGCATAAGCGCAGTGCCTGAGGGAGCGTCGATTTTCTGATTATGGTGCTGCTCAACTATTTCAATGTCAAAGTCGTTACCGAGAACCTGAACAGCCTTCTTCGCAAGTGAAGCGAGAAGATTTATTCCGAGGCTCATATTATAAGTAAAGAAGATTGCAGTGTCCTTTGAAGCCTCTTCAATCTGCTTTTTCTGACATTCGTCATATCCCGTTGTTCCGATAACAAGCGCGATTTTTCTATCCCTGCAGAAGGAGAGAAGCCCGTCAAGCAGCGACGGATTTGAAAAGTCAACTACAACGTCTGCCTCCTCTTTAACCTTGCTTATGCTTTCATAAACAGGGAAGGGGGTTAATCCGTTATTGTATTTATCAACGCCTGCTACAACCTCGCAGTCATCGCGTCCTGAAACAACGCTCTGAATAACGCCGCCCATTTTTCCGCAGGCACCCGTTAAAACTATTCTTGTCATATAAACGTCCTCCGTATAAGAACGGGCGGTAATAATACCGCCTCGTTTTTTACTTTAATAAACCGTATTTATCAAGCACATTTTCAAGAAACTTTTCGTTCTTTTCCTCCATTTCGCAAAGAGGCATTCTCAGCGGGCCCGGATTAAAGCCGCATTTTCTCATTGCAACCTTAACGGGAATTGGGTTAACCTCAACGAAAAGTGCATTTGCAAGCTCAAGATACTGAGCCATCATATCAGTGCATTTCTTATTGTCACCGTTAATATAAGCCATAACCATATCGTGCGTAACCTGAGGGCAGATGTTTGCAAGAACGGAAATTACGCCCTGACCGCCGCACGCCATAACTGCGGGAATCTGGTCGTCGTTACCGCTCCAGATATTGAGCTCGTCGCCGCAAAGCGCCTTGATTTTCATAACCTGGCTTATGTTTCCGCTTGCTTCCTTGATACCGTTGATTCTCGGGAGCTTGGCAAGCTCTGCGCAGGTTTCGGGAGCAATGTTAACGCCTGTTCTTGACGGCACGCTGTACATAATTATAGGCTTATCTGTTGCGTCGTGGAACATTTTATAATTTTCAATCAAGCCCTTCTGTGTGCACTTGTTGTAGTAAGGCGTAACAACAAGAAGCGCGTCAACTCCGTATTCGCAAGCCTTTTTCGCGTTTGCAATACCGTATGCAGTGTTGTTAGAGCCGCAGCCTGCAATAACGGGAACTCTGCCGTTAACGTAATCAACGCAGAATTTAATTGCTGCCTGATGTTCAATAGTATTTAAGGTTGAAGCCTCGCCCGTTGTACCGACAACAACTATTGCGTCCGTTCCGTTATCAATCTGAAAATCAATAATTCTCTTGAATTCTTCGTAATTAATTGAAAAATCATCGTTAAACGGTGTGATGATAGCTACTGCCGAGCCTGTAAAAATAGGTGTTTTCATAATGTCATCTCCTAATAAATCCGATTAATCAGTCCATATATCCTTTTGCTGCAAGAAGCTCTGCAAGCAGAACTGCGCCGCCTGCCGCGCCTCTTAGCGTGTTGTGTGAAAGGCAAACGAATTTGTAATCGTACTGTGTATCCTCTCTGAGCCTTCCGATTGAAACTGCCATACCGTTTTCAAGCTCTCTTTCGCTTTTAATCTGCGGTCTGTCAGGCTCTGTGAAATAGTTGAGGAATTTCTTCGGCGCTGAGGGAAGCTCAAGCTCCTGAGCAGGGCCTTCGAAATTATTCCATATTTCAATCATTTCCTCTTTGCTCGGCTTCTTTTCAAAGTTTACGAAAACTGCGCCGAGATGGCCGTTTGAAACGGGAACTCTGATGCACTGAGCAGTAAAGTTAGGCTTATCAGCGGGAACGATTTTGCCGTCCTTAATTTCGCCCCAGAGCTTAAGCGGCTCCTTTTCGCTCTTTTCCTCCTCACCGCCGATGTACGGAATAACGTTATCTATCATCTCAGGCCATGTTTCAAACGTTTTTCCTGCGCCTGAAATTGCCTGATATGTGCAAACTAAAACGTCCTTAACGCCGAATTTTTCGTGAAGAGGGAAGAGTGCGGGAACGTATGACTGAAGCGAGCAGTTTGATTTAACTGCAATAAAGCCGCGCTTTGTTCCGAGCCTCTTTCTCTGTGAAGGAATGATGTCAATATGATTGGCGTTGAGCTCAGGCACAACCATTGGTACATCGTCGGTAAAGCGGTGAGCTGAGTTGTTTGAAACAACGGGGCACTCAAGCTTTGCGTATTTTTCCTCAAGCGCTTTAATCTCATCCTTCTTCATATCGACTGCGCAGAAAATAAAATCAACCTCAGCCGCAATCTCCTCAGCGTCATTTTCTGCGTCTTTAATTATCATCTGTTTATATTTATCGGCAAGCGGTTTATCCATGCACCACTTTTTGCCGATTGCTTCCTCATATGTTTTACCTGCGCTTCTCTTTGACGCCGCAAGCACTTTAACGTCAAACCACGGGTGATTTTCAAGAAGCGTCATAAATCTCTGGCCGACCATTCCCGTCGCTCCGACAATTCCTACCTTGTAATTTTTCATAAGAATTTCTCCTATAAGTCTTGTAATAATAATTGATTTGCAATATAATATACGGGCAAAACGTATAAATTATTACTTTAGTTTATTAAATTATATAATACACTTATATTGTTAATCTGTCAATTATAGATTTTGGAGAATATTTAATGAAAACCTCAGACTTTTTCTATGAACTTCCACAAGAGCTTATTGCGCAGACTCCCGTTGAGCCGCGCGATTCTTCAAGGCTTATGATTCTTGATAAAGAAAACGGAAGCATTGAACATAAGATTTTCAGGGATTTAACCGATTATTTGAATGAGGGCGACTGCCTTATTTTAAACGATACAAGAGTTATTCCTGCACGAATTTACGGCGTAAAAAAAGAAACGGGAGCCGTGGTTGAATTTCTCCTTTTAAAGCAGAGAGAGAATAACGTGTGGGAATGCCTGTGTAAGCCCGGTAAAAGAGCTAAGGAGGGAACGTCCTTTACTTTCGGCGAGGGGCTTGTTGACTGCGATGTGCTTGATATTACCGAGGACGGAAACAGAATTATCAGGTTTAACTGCGATTCAAAGGAAATTTACAATATCCTTGATAAAATCGGAAAAATGCCGCTCCCGCCTTATATTACAGAGGAGCTGAAAAACGGCGAAAGATACCAGACTGTTTATTCAAGGGAGCTTGGCTCGGCGGCGGCGCCAACGGCAGGGCTTCATTTCACAAAGGAAATGCTCAAAAAGATTGAAGATATGGGCGTAAAAATCGGATATGTAACGCTTCACGTTGGGCTCGGCACCTTCCGACCCGTTAAGGTAGATGACGTAACAAAGCACAAAATGCACTCCGAGCATTATCAGCTTTCTGCCGAAACAGCTGCATTAATCAACGAAACTAAGAAAAACGGAAAACGCGTTATAAGCGTTGGCACAACCAGCACAAGAACGCTTGAATCGGTTGCAACCAAATACGGCTGTATCAAAGAGGATGAGGATGACACGAGTATTTTCATCTATCCCGGATATGAATTCAAATGCGTTGACGCGCTTATAACTAACTTTCACCTTCCCGAAAGCACTCTTATTATGCTTGTTTCAGCCTTTGCGGGATATGATAACGTTATGAAGGCTTATAAAACTGCGGTTGAAGAGCGCTACAGATTCTTCTCCTTCGGAGACGCTATGATGATTGAATAAACGGAGAATTATATGAAATTTACTGTTCTGAAAAAAGAAGGACACGCAAGAAGAGCTGTTTTTGAAACCGTTCACGGAACTGTTCAGACTCCTTGCTTTATGAACGTTGCAACCTCAGCCGCAATCAAAGGCGGGCTTTCAACGAGAGATTTGGAGGAGGTTGGCGCTCAGATAATGCTTTGCAACACCTATCATCTTCACGTCAGACCTGACGATAAAATTGTTAAGCAGATGGGTGGGCTGCATAAATTTACTAATTGGAACAGACCGATTCTCACCGATTCAGGCGGCTTTCAGGTGTTCTCGCTCGCCAAGCTCAATAAAATTAAGGAGGAAGGCGTAACCTTTAATTCTCACGTTGACGGACGAAAAATATTTATGGGTCCCGAAGAGAGTATGCAGATACAGTCAAACCTTGCCTCAACAATCGCTATGGCGTTTGATGAATGCGTTGAAAACCCTGCAACTTACAAATACGCTAAGGAAGCCTGCGAGCGCACAATGCGCTGGCTTGAGCGCTGCAAGGCTGAAATGGAAAGGCTTAACTCGCTTCCTGATACAATCAACAAAAATCAGCTTCTTTTCGGCATAAATCAGGGCTGTACCTTTGATGATCTCAGAATAAGCCATATGAAAGAAATTGCGAAGCTTGACCTTGACGGTTATGCTATCGGCGGGCTTGCAGTCGGCGAGCCTAAAGAGGATATGTACAGAATTATCTCTGCAGTTGAGCCCTATGCTCCCGAAAACAAGCCGAGGTACTTAATGGGGGTCGGAACTCCCGGGAACATACTTGAAGGAGTCAGCAGGGGAGTGGACCTCTTTGACTGCGTTATGCCGTCAAGAAACGCGCGCCACGGCCAGCTTTTTACTAAAACGGGCATAATCAATATCAACAATGCAAAATATCAGCTTGACGAATCACCGATTGACGAAAGCTGCACCTGCTCAACCTGCAGGAATTACTCAAGAGGATATCTCAGGCACCTCTTTAAAGCGAATGAAATGCTTGCAATGAGGCTTGCTGTTATTCACAATCTTCATTTCTATAACAACCTTATGGCTGAAATCAGGGAAAGCATTGAAAACGGCGTTTTTGAGGATTATAAAAACGAATATGTTGACCTTCTAGACACAAGAATTTAAAATAATTCTTGCAAAATAAGCGAATATAAGATATAATCACTATATTGCATTAAATTTGTTATTACATTACGGAGGAATTATATATGAACTTTTTAACATTTTTAGCTATGGCAGGCGGCGGAGCTGCAGGAACAGGAGCAACAGCAGGCGGCAACGGCGCAAGCGGTTACTCATCAATAATTTTAATGGTTGCACTTGTCGGCGTTATGTACTTTATTATGATAAGACCTCAGAGAAAACGCCAGAAGGAAGAGCAGGAAATGCGTTCCACAGTTGAAATCGGCGATGAGATTATCACAATCGGCGGTATCTGCGGCAAGGTTGTTAAAATCCGCGAAGAGGATATCGTAATTGAAACCGGCGCAGACAGAACAAAGATGAGGCTTCAGAGATGGGCTATCAACACTAACGTTACCAAAACTGAGCAGCACAAGAAAGAGGTTGAGGCTGCAAGAGCTGCTGCTAAGGATAAGAAAAGCTCCAAGAAATCAGCAGATGATTCCATCACTGAAAAGAGCGACACAGCTAAAGAGGCTGAAAAGAAAATAGAAGAATAAGTTATAAATTTTAACTCCCTTGAATATCCTTAAAT
>CAMOWP010000087.1 GCA_946628455.1 uncultured Clostridia bacterium
TTTCCTCAGTTCCGTTTCCGGGAAGCGTAAAGCTTACGGGAGTTCCGATTTTAATTTCAGGCATTGTTTCTGCCATAGCTGATGTTGACATTGCAAGGCAACTGAAAAGCATTGCAACTGCCATTATAACTGATAAAATCTTTTTCATTGTGTTTTTCCTTTCTTTAATATAAAATGCATTAATAATACAGCACATATACGGACTAAATATCTATAATTAACCAAAAGCTAAAGAACTGCAATAAGGGTTACAATACAGCCCTCTGCGATTAATAAATCGTTACCGTTGTGCCCGGGGTTACAGTTTTAAGAATCTTTACCATATTTTCCTCTGAAACAGCAACGCAGCCGCCTGTCGGGGTGTCGTCAGTTTTCCAGCAGTGAAGGAAAATTGCGTTTCCTGCATAAGGAGCGCCCGCCTTGTTATAACCCATATCAAGAAGATATGCATAGCGGATAGGATAATCAGCCAGATGCTCATCCTCGCTGTAATCGTTGTTCGGGTCATCCTTGCCGTAAAGAAGAGTGTTATACTTCTTACCGTTACTGCCCGTTGCGCACCAGTACATATCGTCTGTAATCTGAGTGTACTTAACCTTGCTGCCGGGGTTCTTCTTAAGCCCGTAAGCCTCGCCGATTTCCCACGTTCCGAGCGGGGTTTTTGTGTCCCCTTCAGATTGTTTTCCCGCTCCGTTTTTACCGATGAGCGCAGCGCAGGAAAACACCTTTTCGTATTTCCCGCCCTTAGCCTGATAGAGGGTAAGCTCAGCGTGGTAATCACCGTCAATTGGAGTTTTGATTCCTATTCTGTACTCGCCGTCTCTCTCCTTAGAAATAGGCTGACCGAACAGAGTCTGCTCAACCTCATCCTGAGAGATGATATTTTTGTAAAGCTTATAATTCTCCACAACATCCTTATACTTTGCGTTCGCTGCAGCGATTTTCTTCTGAGAATCGGTATGGACGTAAATCAAAGCTCCTGAAAGCGCCAGAATAACGGCAACCATAACTGCGATAATACCTTTAACCTTTTTTGTCATAATTCATAACTCCATTCATTTTTTTATATTATATAGCTCACTGTCCAACAAATGTCCAACAACAGTGTACACATTCAGATAACTGTAGCGATAATTATTCGTTTTCGGAAACCTCCGTTGCCTCGGCCTTAGCGTTAATTGCATTTTTACGCTTTTCAAGCTTGGGCTTGATGCTCTCCTGATAGAAAACAACGAAAATTGCCGCGAACGGAATTGCAAGAAGAATTCCGAGCACGCCTGCAACCTTTCCGCCAAGAATAATCAGAACTAAGGTCCATACTCCCGGTATACCGAGCGAGCCGCTGAAAAGACGTGGCTTGATTACAGCGCCGTCAAGCGCCTGAATAACGCAGATGAAAGCGAAGAATATAAGCGCGTTAATGGGTTTGTCAAGCACAAGGAAGAATATTCCGATTGCGCCGCCGATTATCGGGCCGAAGGTCGGGATAATATTTGTAACAGCAACCATAATTGCTATCAGCGGAGCATAAGGCATCCTCGTTACAAGAAGGAAAACAAAGGTTGTCACGCCAACTATCATAGCGTCTATCAAAGTGTAACCAACGTATCTGAGAAATACTGTGTTACAGCGGTTAAGCATCTCGTTACTCTTATCATATTTTTCCTTTCTGAGGACAGCCATACGCAGCGTTGAGGCAAAGCTGAGAAGCGTTTTTTTAGCAGCCAAAAAGCAAAAGCCGAAAAGAATTCCGATAAAGAAATTGGAAATCTTTGAGCCTACGCTGCCGAGCATACCCATAATTTTATCGGTATTGTTCTTAACAAACTGCATTCCCTTTGCCATAGTGTTGTCAATAAAAGTGCTGATGGTTGAAATATCAATCTTGATTCCGAAAGAATCGGCTTTAGACGAGATTTTGTTCACCAGCTCTTCGAGCTTTGAGGTGTACTCAGGCATATTGTTAACGAGCTTTGTAACGCTCTGAATAAGAGACGGAACAAGAGCAACAAGAAGAAGCGCAAGCAAAAGAACAACGCAAACCGCGGTGAGAATTACGGAGGCGGCGTGGCGCGCGCTCTCCTTTTTCATTTTGCAAAACAGCTTCTTTTCAAAAAAAGCAGAAATCGGATTAAGAAGATAAGCAAAAACAAGACCTATAATTATCGGCGAAATCATACTGAAAAAGCCTTTGACAAATGCAGAAAGCCCGCTGAAATGCTCAATAATACAGTAAAGCAAAACGGCTGCACAAGCCGCGAAGGTATACGCAAACCACTGTTTTTCAAGCAGTAATCTGAATTTTTTCATTTTGCCACCTCTTTCAAAATTTATTATAACATTACAAGGCATTTATTACAACAGTTATATTTACTTTTATTGTTTTCAGCGTTATTGAAAAGCATTACACTTTATGTTACAATGTAAATTAGCAACAGATTAGTAGTTAATAATCATTAGTTGACGTTTGGCAGTTACATATCCGGAGTGGAGAGAATTATGAAAAGAATACACGTTTTGCTTTTACCGTTAGTTTTAATCATCACCTCGCTCATGCCGTTTTCAGCATATGCAGCTGAAACGATAGCAACTCAGAGCGAGCTGAATTCTGCGTTTGAAAACGGCGGCGAGTACACTCTCGGCGCTGATTTCGGAATGCTGAGCACCGCGATTAAAGGAAATCTGAAAATCAACGGAAATTCTCACGAGCTCAGGAATCTCGTATCCGGAAGCGATTCAATGTTTTATCAGAACGATTATGCCGTTTCCGAATTTTCAGACCTTAAAATTACGGGAAGCAGTAAAAAGGAAATAGGTATCTGGCTCGGCGCAGGGCAGATGACCTTTAATAACTGCACCGTCAGGGATTTCATCATTTCAACGGTAAGGCAGGCAGCTATAGGCGTTGCGGGCTCGGCAAAGCTTGTTCTTAACGGCTCAAAGCTGATGGCGAATTCAGACTACGATTTGTACCTTACCGACTCTGCAAGCGTTGATATCAACTCTTCAAGCATAGTAAAAAAGATTTGGGCTGCAAGCACTGCGGTTAAACTAAATATCGGCGCAGGCTGGGCAGGAACAGCCTCAATAACCTTTACGTCTCCCGTTCAGCGAGTTATCGGAACAGTCGGCGAAGGGGCTGACATCTCAGGCATTAAAGTTACGAACGAAGGCTTCCGCCTGGAAAACGCCGACGGAAAGCTCATGCTGAAAAGCGAGGGCGAAACCGCGCTTCATTTTGATATGTCACAGAGAGAAACGCTTTACAAAGGCTCAACAGGCTTCCTTTACGGCGCGGCTGAAATCAACGTTCCGTCAGTTGACCTGCTTTACGGTCTGCAGCCTGACACGATGGTTCAGAAGGCATACGGCGGGCTTCAGCACCCAACGGGAGACGCAGTCAGAACGAGCTCAGCGCTTCTTTCGGCAGGCGTTAAGGATATGCAGATTTACCTTCAGGACCACTATCTTGAATGGCCTTATGACGCGCCATATAAAAACGGAACGATTGACCTTGACGCATATCAGAAAACGGTTGAAGAGATAATCTACGGAATGATTTGCGATGAGGTCAGCTCAGATACCGAAGGCGCATTCAGAGGAAGCGACGGGAAATATTACAGGCTCAATTCAAATTCTGAAAATTACAGCTACGTTCTCTTTAACGAGCCTGACCAGATCTGGTACGGCGGAAACCTTGAAGGGCTCAAGGCGGCATGGAAAAAGATTTATACAGCTGTTCATAATATTGACCCTTCTGCACGCTGCGTAGGTCCCAATTTTTCAGGCTTCAACGAGGCGGCTTACGATTCTTTCTTATCTTTCTGCAAGGATAACGGTTGCCTTCCCGAAATAATTTCGTGGCACGAGCTCGGCGATATTTCAATGACGGATTACTACGCTCACTATGAGTCAGTAAAAGCTATGCAGGCAAAGTATTACATAGGCGATTTTCAGCCTCAGCTTATGGTTAACGAATATGCAAGACATTATGATATAGGCTCGCCCGGCGGGCTTGTTAAATGGCTGGCTATGTTTGAGGACAAGGATATGTCAGGCTGTATGGCTTACTGGGCAATGGCTAACACCTTAAACGAAATGGCGGCTGACCAGAACTCGCCTACCTCAACCTGGTGGGTATATCATTGGTACGCGCAGATGACGGGAAAGCAATGCCCGCTTACAGCTCCCGAATTCAGCAAATCGCGCTTCTGGGGTGTTACATCATACGATGAAGACATCAATACTGCGTATTCTCTTTTCGGCGGAAATGAGAACAGAAACGGAAACGAAGCGGTTTACCTTGATAACCTTGACAGTACAGACCTTCTAAACGATAACTCCTGCGCTCACGTCAAACTTTACGCAGTAAGCTTTTCGGGTCAGCTCGGCTCAAATTACAAGCCGCAGGTTGTTTTTGACGGCGCTGTTAAGGCAAACGAAAATACGCTTAAGCTCTATATAGACGGCACAGACGAAATGCAGGCGTACTTTGCAGTTATAACTAAGGAAAAGGACGGCGTTAACGCTGAAGAATTATCTGCGCTTACCTATCCCGTTACAAGCTACGAAGCGGAAGATGCAGCTCTCATCGGCGGCGCTACCGCTTATGAAAAGAACGGCTGGGCAACCTTTGCCGCGTCAGGCAGAGCCGAGGTCGGAAACATCAATAACGTCGGCGACGGCGTAACCTTTAAAGTTGATATTCCCGAAAGCGGAGAATATATCGCTTCCCTTTTCTATTCGCTTCAGGCTCCGTTTGTTGACCCGAAAACGCTCGTTCCCGATAATAACGGGCAGAACAGAGGTATCGGAAAATCGCTTGCGTACTCGGTTGAAATAAACGGCAAGCAGTTTGGAATAATTACTCTTGAATCAACCGTTACCTGGTCTTACAGAAGGCATTACGATTTAAAGCTTAACCTCAGCGCAGGGCAGCACAAAATAACCTTCAGGCACATCAACGGTGATGAGAGAAGCAGGGGAAACCTTCAGCTCGTTGCGGCGCTTGACAAGCTTGATATTTCAAAGCTTGATGAAAATGAAAATGATTTTGAAGTATTCCTAAGCGAGATGAAATCGTTTAAAACAGATAACGGTTGGAGAATAACGGCAGTTGCTCCTAATGCAGGCTATTATACGATAAGCTCAGACGGAAATATTTCAATTAAAAAGCAATGCATCGACTATGCAAAGAGCGCTGACAGCAAAGAGAAAATCAGCGTTTACGATTCGGATGTTTCCGACACCGTTTATCTCGCTCAGGGCGCAAATACGCTTCTCGTTTCGGGTAATGCTGACAGGCTGGCTTTTGCTTACAAAGGTAACAGTTCATCATTAGCCGTTAATTCCTCTCAGTTCACTCTTCACGGAAACAGACCGACTCTTAAAGCTAATAAATACGCAGACAGCGGCTACACCGTGTCAGAGCTCGGAATAGGTCAGTCGCCCGAGAAGAACGACAAGGGCGAATACAATTATCTAACGTTTAAGGTTAACGCAAAAAGCGCAGGGCTTTACAATTTCGGAATCCGTTATACAAACAATGAGCCTGCACCGATTATGCTAAAAGCAGACGGCTCAACCTATATTCACCCGTATAACATTGACCTTGTTGAGAGATACGCTCAGATTTCCGTAAACGGCGCTGAGCCTGAAACGGTTTATTTCAAAAATACGCTTTCGCTCGATACGTTCAGAACTCTTGACGTTCAGCTCAGGCTTAACGAGGGTGAAAACACCATTAAGATTTACAACGATAACTCTTATCAGTTCAGCTCGCTTGTAAATTCAACTGCTCCCGAAATTGACTGCATAACTGTTTCGCCGCTGTCATACACAGAAGAAAAGGCAGAGCTTATTGCAGGCGATAAGAGCAGCACTCATTCGTTTAAAACAAATTCAGAAACAAAGGCTGCCGCAACGCTGACGGCTGACGGAAAAATCACACGGGATTTAACCTGCTCCATCTGTGGTTACCACACAGTTAAAACCGAGGTTATACCTAAAATTTCAAGCGTTAAGCTCAGCAAAACGAAGTTCACCTACAGCGGCAAAAGCATAAAGCCTTCCGTTACCGTTTACGACTCAGAAGGAAAGGCTATTCCGGATTCAGCCTATACAGTTTCTTACGCGAACAATAAAAAGATAGGAACGGCAAAAGTCACAGTGAGCTTCAGTGGCGATTACTCAGGTGTAAAGGCTTTAAGCTTTACAATTAATCCGAAAGGCACCAGGCTCACAAAGTTAACTGCAGGCAAGAAAAAGGCATCGGTTAAATGGGCAAAGAATAAGACTGTTTCGGGATACGAAATTCAGTATTCGCTTAAAAAGAATATGAAATCCGCAAAAACCAAAACAGCCAAAAAAGTAAAAACGACTAAGCTGACAGTCAAAAAGCTGAAATCGAAAAAGGTCTATTACATCCGCATCAGAACATATAAAACAGTCGGCGGCAGGAAATATTACTCCTCCTGGAGCAAGGTTAAGAAGGTTAAGACAAAATAAAAAAGAAGGGCGGCAAGGTGTCCGTCATAAAGAAGGTTGACTGATAAATAATCAGTCAACCTTTTAAATTACAGTATATTTACAAAAGTAATTATTGTCTATGAAATACAAACAAGTATTCATGTGCAATCAGCAAGAAATTATACTTTATGCTGTTTGTTTTCCAATAGCCGGTTGCTTTGCAGTTATGCTGCTCTTTGATAATTAATTCCTTGAGCTTGAAGCCAGCGTCTTGAAAGATTTTCATTACATCAAAACTCATAGGAATCATATGTCCTTTTTGACGCGTATCACCCATCAAAATTGCACAGAATCTTCCTGGCTTTAGCACACGATAGCTTTCTGCTGCAACCTTTTCCATTTCTTCAAGGAATTCCGGAACTTTCAAATGAGAAAGGTCATTTTCTATATCTTCGCTGTATTGAATAATGTTGGCATACGGCGGATGTGTGCATATAAAATCAACAGATTCATTAGGGAGAAAGTCGATATTTCTTGCGTCGCCATGTTTGATATGAACTGTACCGCAATTCTCTCTTTCAAAATCACATTTCTCTCTGCACCTTTCAAGTGCATTAGGGTTTACATCAATGCCAACAATATTTCTGTTCAACAGTTTTGCTTCAACAAGTGTTGTTCCGCCACCAACAAACTGATCAAGCACTAAATCGCCTTCCTGCGAATAACGGAGAATCAGATTTCTCGGAATATACGGTGACCAGTTGCCGCGATATTTAGCATCATGCGTAGCCCATTTGCCTCTATCGGGGAAAGACCAAATGGTGTTAGTTTCCAATTCAAAATCATCCGGTTCCCATTTATCAATCTTTTTTGACATTATTTAAAAACCTCAGCCATTATTCCTTGTTCCATAT
>CAMOWP010000088.1 GCA_946628455.1 uncultured Clostridia bacterium
GGTGGGATAACTCGAACACCTTCGTATTATGGCGCTCAAGAGACCTTGTTAACTGGCAGGATGAATTCATATTTGATATGTACGATATGTATTCAAAACTTGGGCTTACCGGTACCATTCACTGCACCTGGGCGCCTCAGGTTATATGGGACGGCACCGCGCAGAAATATATGGTTTACTTTGCGCTTGCCGACGAAGCGATTTCAAACTCAGGCTCACAGCAAATGTATTATATGTATACCTCGGACCTTATGGATTTTACAAAATATGAGGCGCCTCAGCTTCTTTACAAGGCTCCCGAGGGCGCCGCAATTGACGGAGATATAATCTATAATCCATCTGACTCGCTTTACTATCTTTACTACAAGGATGAAATAAACAAAACTATTTGCTATGTTACAAGCGAAACATTAAACGGCGTATACAACTCTGCTCCTGTTAAGGTTTTCAGCGGAGATACGGGACTCGAGGGCTGTAACTGCCACTACGTTGACGGCAAACTCACTATGCTTGCGGACGCTTACGGAGACGGATACTTTGTTGCGCTGCAGACTGACGATTACAAAAGCTTTACTCAGCTTCCGTTTAAGAGCTACAGCATAAATCAGCTCCTGCCGAGGCATGGCTCGGTTATAACTATAAGTAAAGCACAGTACGATTTGCTTTGCAAGAAATATACAGTAAGTAATTTTACCGACATAAAATATGAGCTTAAAAACGCTTACTCTGTTGAATCGGGATGGGACTGGCACACCTACCGGGATACTAACGAACGCTATTTTGATATAGCTACAACAGGCAAAACAGAGATAGGAAGCGGCAAGGCTTATCTTGATTCCTCAAACATTTTCATCAGCGAAAGCGGAATACATTCCCTGCTTTCAAAGGGCGTTTACACCTTAAGCTTTAAATTTAAGCTCGGCGAAAAGAAAAGTGCAAAAATATTTGCGCTTGCTTCAGACAAGGCGGACTTTGCAGTTCTTTACGACAGCGGATATTTTATGGTTAACGGCTCAATTGCGGGAAGCGTTCAGCTTGAGTTAAACAAAGAATACAGCTTATATATGACGAGCGACTGCAGCGGTGTTAAACTGTATATCGACGGCAAGAAGGTATGCGAATTCGATAATGCAATCAGTTATCCCGAGCTTGGAAACAACGCTTATATCGGGCTCGGCTTCTCGGATTACGGCAACCCGAAGCGCATTACCGCAACATATTCCGAAATCCGCTTCAGGGATATTGCTTTGAGCGAAAGCGAGGTTGACAAGGAATATAACTATGTTCCTCCAAAGCCTGCTCCGACTCCGACTACAACTAAGCCTCAGAAGGTAACGGTTAAAACGCCTGCCCTTTCAACCGTTAAGGCAGGCAAAAAGAGCTTCACTGCAAAATGGAAAAAGGTAAGCTCCGTTTCAGGATATCAGCTTCAGTATTCAACAAAGAAGAGCTTTAAGGGTAAAAAGACTGTAAAGCTGAGTAAAAAGCTGACTAAGAAAACCGTTAAAAAGCTTAAGAAAAATAAAAAATACTATGTCAGAATCCGCGCATACAAAAAGGTAGGAGGCAAAACATACTATTCAAAATGGTCAAAAATTAAGGCTGTTAAGACAAAATAAAAAAATGGCAAAGGATATCCTTTGCCGTTTTTATTATTCCTGTTTTTCGGTTGTGGTTGTTTGAGTTGTGCTTTCGGATTCAGGCCTGGTTGTTTCTGTTTCGGAAACGACCTCATCTGCAGCGGCAGTTGTTTCGGCGGCTGCCATAAGCCCTGTTTTATCAAGATGAGTTACCTGAGAGCCCTTCTTAAAGAAGCCCATATCCTCAAGAAGCGCGAGCACTTCCAGGTTAAGGAATTCCGTGTTTTCATCCTCAACGATAATCTCATATGCCGTGGGGCTCGGGTCCTCATATTTAAGCGCGTCCTGAAGGCCTTCAATTCCGTTGACCTCTTTACCGTCAACGAAAATATAAGTTCCCTTAACAACGATTGTTCCCTTATATTTAACAAGAAGGTCCTCGGTTGTGGACTCGGTAGTAGGCTTAGTTGTTGTCTCCTTCGGGCCGAAGGTGATGTTTCCCGTATAGTAAAGAGCTGCGAAAACTGCCGCAAGAATAACAATAAGAGTTATAATTACATAAGGCAATTTGCTCTTTTTCTTTTCCTTCTTAAAGCGGTGGCGCTTAAGAGTCGGCCTCTCCTCGCCCGTATGGGTTTCGTTCATTTCGTAATCGTCTGTTTTTTCCTCATACGAATAATCGCCCTTTTTATGTACAACGAGCGGAGAGTCAAGCGTTACGTTATGCTCCTTATTAAACTCCTTAAGCTCAGCGTTAAGGCTCTGCGCAGTTTCCTTTTTCTCCTCGGTTACAGCCTCCGCTGCTTCAATAACCTCTTCCTTATTTAATTCATCACTCATAGTAAGCACCTGTTAATTAGTAAAATTTGTAATCATTTTGTAATATAATATCACATTTTTGAGCATATTTCAATATTATATTGAATTTATATTAATAAATTGATATAATTAATAATGAATAAATTTATCCGGAGGAATAAAAATGCGTATTTTAACCTTTGATATCGGCGGTTACTTTATTAAGTACGGCATATGCGACGAGAATTTCACTCTGCTTGAAACGCATAAAATCCCGACTGAAGCTGAAAAGGGCGGCCAGGATTTGATTGAAAGAATAATAGGCATTGTTGAAAGCTACAAGAATATTGACCGCGTTGCGGTTTCTACTGCCGGACAGGTTGACAGCGAGCACGGCATCGTTGTTTATTCAACGGGCAAGATTCCTTACTACACCGGAATGATGGTTAAAAAGCTGATTGAGAATAAAACGAAAATCCCGACCTTTGTTGAAAACAACGTTAACGCTGCTGCCATGGGCGAGGCAAAATTCGGCGCGGCTAAGGGTGTTGACGATTTTATCTGCCTGACCTACGGAAACGGAATCGGCGGAGCGATTTACCTCAACGGAAAGCTTTACAAGGGCGCAGGCTCCTCGGCGGGAGAGCTCGGACATATGGTAACTCACGCAGGCGGCAAGCAGTGCAACTGCGGCGGCGAGGGTTGCTATGAATGCTACGCATCTGCAAACGCTCTTATCAGCGCGGTTAACAGAGTTTCAGACAAGAAGCTTGACGCATTTCAGATTTTTGATAAGGAAAACTTTGAAAAGCCCGAAATCAGGTTTGAAATTGACAAGTGGATTGACGAAATTATTATCGGGCTTATCAATATTATTTACACCTTTAATCCCCCGCTTATAGTTCTCGGCGGCGGCATTATGAACGAGGACTATATTATAGACCTTATTGACAGGAAAATTTATAACAGACTAATGGACAATTACCGCAAGGTTAACATCGTGCGCTCAAGGCTCGGAAACGACGCGGCGCTGCTCGGAGTTGCTTACCTTGCTTCAAACATCAAATAATGAAAAAAGAGATAAAAGAAAACACATTTTTAAAAGGAATAACTGACGGAATACCAATTTGCCTCGGCTACCTTTCGGTAGCCTTTGCATTTGGTATTTTTACTGTTTCAAGCGGGCTTACGGCAATTGAAGCAGTTTTGATTTCAATGACCAACGTGACCTCGGCAGGTCAGCTTGCGGCAGTGCCTATTATGCTTTCGGGCGGAACGCTTTTCGAGCTCGCGCTGTCTCAATTTATCATCAATCTCAGATACTCGCTTATGAGCGTTTCGCTGAGCCAGAAATTTGATAAATCGGTAAGACTCATTGACCGCTTTCTGATTGCGTTTGTCAACACTGACGAGGTCTTTGCCGTTGCGGCTTCAAAGGACAGGGTTTCAAAAAAGTATATGCTCGGGCTGATTCTGACTCCGTATATCGGCTGGAGCGCGGGAACAGCTCTCGGCGCTATTGCGGGAAACATTCTTCCTGCTATAGTTATATCGGCGCTCGGAGTTATGATTTACGGAATGTTCATCGCAATTGTTGTTCCACCTGCGAGAGAGGATAAGCACGTGCTTTTCTGCGTTTTAATCGCGCTCGTTCTATCGTGCCTTTTCAGATATATTCCGCTTCTTTCAAAGGTGCAGACGGGATTTGTTATAATAATCTGCTCCGTAATAGCAAGCACTGTTGCGGCGCTTCTTTTCCCTGTCAGCGAAGAAAAGGAGGGTAAAGATGAGCTTTAGTACATTCCTTCCCTACCTCGCAGTTATGGCGCTTGTAACTTATCTTGTAAGGGCAGTTCCGCTTATAGCAATAAAAAAGAAGATTGAAAACAAATTCATACTTTCATTTCTTCACTATATGCCGTATGCGGTTTTAACGGTTATGACTATTCCCGCCGTTTTCTACGCAACGGACCACACCGCCTCGGCAATAGTCGGCGTTATCATAGCGCTTGCTCTTGCATACTTTAAGCGCAGCCTGATGACAGTTGCAGTAGGCGCGTCGGCAGGAGTTCTTATCTGCGAGCTGATAATTAAATACCTGATATAAAAAACTGAGAGCCCACGGGCTCTCAGTTTTTTAATTACTTATTACAAAAATTTTTTGGCAAAATCTGCGGCGGCTTTGCAGTCGTCTGCATTGGGTCTTCCCTTTGCGATAAATTTGAACTGACCCTTGCAGAAGAATTCCTCGTCCGCTACCTCAATGCCCTTCGACTGAGCGGCAGCCTTAACCTGAGCGTGTGTTCCGCTTAAGATTGCGGCTGATGAGAAATTAACTATTTTACCGACGTTAACGCTGATACCGCTGATAAAGTTCTTAACGTTTGTATCAAGCTGAGTTGCGTAAACTGCGCTACCGAGGAAAAGTATGTCAACGTCGTCAGCAAGAGGTACGTCGATAGTTTCAGCCTTAACGCCTACTGCCTCTGCTATAGCCTCAGCAAGCTTTTTTGTGTGCCCTGTTTTTGTGTAGTATCTTACCGCGATATTCATAAAAGGTCCTCCTTATTATAATCAGAATTTGAATTTTCTGAATATTTTCTTACCCTTTTTAATGATAACGCCTTCCTTAAGCTCGTCCTTTGTAAGAGCGTGCCATACGTCCTTAATCTTTTCATCGTTAAGAGATACGCCGCCCTGCTGAATAAGGCGCCTGCCCTCGCCGTTTGACTTAATCATTTCAGCCTTGAGCATAAGGGAGAGAACGGTTGCCTTGCCCTCCTCGTCAAAGTCTGAATCGTCAACATCGGTGGTAGGCATATTGCTGTCGTCTGCGCCGCCTGAGAAGAGCGCTCTTGCAGCCTCCTGCGCCTTCTTTGCTTCCTCCTCGCCGTGAACGAGCTTTGTAAGCTCAAACGCGAGGATTTCCTTAGCTGTGTTGAGCTGACTGCCCTCCCAGGAGTCCATCTTTCTGATTTCCTCCATAGGCAGGAAGGTCAGCATTCTGATGCACTTGAGAACGTCGGCGTCGTCAACGTTGCGCCAGTACTGATAAAACTCATAAGGCGTGGTTTTATTTGCGTCAAGCCATACTGCGTTGCCGGCGGTTTTTCCCATCTTTCTTCCCTGAGAATCGGTAAGAAGAGTAATAGTCATTGCGTGAGCGTCCTTGCCGAGCTTCTTTCTGATAAGCTCGGTTCCGCCGAGCATATTGCTCCACTGGTCGTCTCCGCCGAACTGCATATTACAGCCGTAGTGCTGGAAGAGATAGTAGAAATCATATGACTGCATAATCATATAGTTGAATTCAAAGAAGGAAAGCCCCTTTTCCATTCTCTGCTTATAGCATTCTGCGCGAAGCATATTGTTAACCGAGAAGCAGGTTCCGACCTCGCGTAAAACATCAACGTAGTTGAGGTCAAGCAGCCAGTCGGCATTATTTACCATCTGAGCCTTGCCCTCGCCGAATTCGATAAAGCGCTCCATCTGCTTTCTGAAGCACTCGGCGTTATGGTCAATATCCTCGCGGGTAAGCATTTTTCTCATATCCGTTCTGCCAGACGGGTCGCCTATCATAGTTGTACCGCCGCCGATAAGAGCTATCGGCTGGTTGCCTGCCTCCTGGAGCCTCTTCATAAGAGTAAGCGCCATAAAGTGGCCTGCGGTAAGGCTGTCTGCAGTACAGTCAAAGCCGATATAAAACTTTGCTTTACCTGCGTTTACCATTGTTCTGATTTCTTCCTCGTTAGTTACCTGAGCGATAAGCCCGCGCTCAACGAGTTCTTCATATACACCCATATTTTTATCCTCCGTATGGTTATTTATTAATTTCCTTTCAGCAGCTCTTCCGCTGATTTAAGAATTGTTTCCGTTATTTCAATTCCGCCCATAATCCTTGCGAGCTCTTCTTTTCTTTCATCAAAGCCGAGAGACTTAACCGAGGTATAGGTTCTCTCATCATCAAAGCGCTTGCTGATAAGAAGATGCTCGTTTGCAAGCGAGGCAATCTGCGCCGAGTGAGTTACGCATATAACCTGAGTATATTTTGCAACTCTCTGAAGCGAATAACCGATTTTTCTGCTTGCCTTACCGCTGACGCCCGTATCAATCTCGTCAAAAATCAGAGTTGCGACGGAATCCTTTGCAGCGATAACGTTTTTAATAGCAAGCATTATTCTTGAAAGCTCGCCTCCCGAGGCTATTTTTGAAAGCGGCTTCGGTGGCTCGCCGAGGTTAGTTGATATTAAGAATTCTATTTTGTCAAAGCCGTTTGAGGAGAGATTGCCCTTGCCGAAATCCGTAACAAAGGTAATCTTCGGCATATCGAGCTCTTTAAGCTCCGCCGATACGGCGGCTTCAAGCCTTTTGGCAGTTTCCTTTCTGCTGGCAGAAAGCCTTTCAGCTGCGGCAAGAGTTTCCTCAAACGCCTTGTCATATTCGTTATTAAGCCTTTCAAGCTCCTCGTCAGAATTGATAATGGAGCTTTTTCTTTGTATTGCGTTTTCAAGGTAAGCGAGCATTGCATTTTCGTCCGCGCCGTATTTGTTTGAAAAGCGGTAATACATATCGAGCCGCTCCTCAACTGCTTCAAGCTCGTTTTCGCTGTAATCAATTGAATCGAGCTTGGCGCTTACAAAATCCTTTACGCTTTCAGCTTTGTCAATCAGCTCGCCGAGCTTTTCATAAATCGATTTCAGCTCCTCGTCAACAGCGGAAATTCCCTCCGCTTCCTTTTCGGCTGTAAGCACTATTACAGGAAGATTATCGAGACTGCCGCTCTCTTTCATCCCTGTCAGGATATCGAGCCCCCTCATATCCGGAAGGTTAAGATCAAGAAGAACAAGGCTCAGACCACTTTCCTTTTCCAGGATATCAAGTGCCTCTGCGCCTGTCTCTGCTGCAATGAGATCGTAATCATTTTTAAGTACG
>CAMOWP010000089.1 GCA_946628455.1 uncultured Clostridia bacterium
TTTAAGGGTATACGCTTTTTTATTTTTGCCCTTAACGGTTTTAACGGTTTTCTTGGTTCCCTTCTTTGTTGCATAAGCAACATCGTAGCCCGTAGCGTTTTTGTTTACCTTCCACGTTACCTTAACCTTTTTGCTGCCCGAAGCCTTTGCATTAACGCCCGTCAGCTTTGTTAAGTAACGGTAATTTACGTTTGAATATTTGCTTCTCTGCCAGGTACCGTTTGAGAAAACGTAAACCGCAATCTGGAACTGATACATTCCGTTAAGCTTAAGCTTTTTAATTGTGTACGTTCCCTTGCCGCCCGTCCAGGCATAAGTCCACTTTTTCGCGCCCGCCTTGCGGTAACGGATTCTGTAGTTAGTAGCTCCGCTGACGGTTTTGAAATCAACCCTGAGGGTCTTTTTCTTTGTGTTTGCAAAGGTGCTGATTTTGCTTGCGTTCACCTTTACAATTGAGCTGTTTTCCTTTGCGGCGTCAGCCTCCTTTTCGCTCGGAGCGGTGCCTGCAGGGACTGATGTTTTAACGGTTTTCCTGCTGATTTCGGCGTTGCAGATAGTGCAGTAAACAGCCTCATCATACGAATCGGCTTTAACGTTTTCCTTAACTGCGGAACCCGCCTTGTGACCGAGAGCGGGAAGCTCCTCAGCGCGGGAATAACCGCAGGAGCAGAAGGAAAGCTTCTCGCCTTTTTCAGTGCACGAAGCAGCCTTTGTTATTCTTGATTTATAAACGTGAGTTCCCTCTTTTACCTGCTCATAGTAGGTTGCAGGTGCGGTGATGTCGCTGACCTCGCCCCAGAAATAGCTGTAATGCTTCTTCTCGTCAAAATGAGCAGCAGTGTTTTCAGGAAGAATAACGTCTGAAGCGGGAGAGCCCTCAACGTAATCCTTTTCGGCTACAGTCTCGCCTGCCGTGTTGATGAACGTTATTTTATAACGAACGGGCTCGGGCTCGTCCTTGCCTATTACAAGGCAGGTGTTTGAGGTGATTGTTGCTTCGTTATAGATTGCGCTGCTTCCCGACACGGTAACGGTAAGCCTGCGGTCTGCGTCCGCTTCCTTAACGGTGTATGAAGCAGCGGTTTCGCCATCAAGCGCAGCGCCGTCAAGCTTCCACTGATAGCTGATATTCTCCGTTATCTCATTACCGTCAGCGCCGTAAACCGTAACGCTGAGGACGTCTGAATCGCGCGCAGTGTCGTCAATAACGGCTCTGCCGCCCTCAAGCGTTCCCTTGTTTATTACAAAGCTTGCTTCGCGCTCGCCCTCGTAATAGCCCTTTGCGATAACCTTAACCCTTGCATTTTCAGTCGGGAGGATATTGTTGCTGTATTCAGCCGTGTAATCAACGCCCTCGGTAAGAACCTCGCCGTCATACTTAACGGTGAGCGCAGGCTTGATTTCGCTTCCCGTATAATCCTGAGCGGGAACATCCTCAACGGTAAATTTGCTGTCATTGTTTATATTTTTTCTGCTTATCTGAGAATCAATCCACTGAGCACGGTCACTTAGCCAAGCCGTCATCTGAGATGAAATTTTTTCAGCGTCGTAAGGATTTTCAGAGCTGAGATTGTGCCTGAGGTTGTCCATCGTGCCCGACTTTGCAACTGTGGCAGCATAATCGGCAACAGAGCGGAGAGTTTTGTTACCCGCTTCATTTCCGATAAGAATCTGCGTTGCAGGCTCGATATACTTGTACCAGTAAACCTCCGCAGTATCCCAGAAGCCCGGGCAGTTATTTGCAAGCGCACCGTAGAATGTGCGAGGCGATTTTTTATCGGTGTCGTAAGACATCGTTGAATCGCCCGAGCGCCAGCGGTAAATTCTTGTGTTCTTTGTATACCAGCCGTCTGAGCTTGTATAGCTGAAGCCCCAGCGTGAGCCGTTTTTATTATATCCGATAGACTGGTCCATATCCCACATCGGGCCTGCATAAAGCATTCCGTCAATGCTGTCTGTATCCTTGTAGAAATAAGTTGACGAGGTGGACGAATCCATATTCTTGAAATATTCCTGAGTCCAGTAATATCTCACAGCGCTGTCTGCGTCAAGTAATTCGTTCCACTTTTTGCCCTGATACTGAGCCTTGGGCGCAGGGTTGGTTATTGACCTTTCGCCGTATAACAATTCTGAAAAAGCGTTCAAATCGCTGCAGTTTGTTGTAACAGCCTTATTCGGAACAACGCCGTTGTTATATACTGCGCCGCCGAGCGCATAGAACAAATCGTAGGAATAATTTACCATTTCCTTTGAAGCGTAGTCGCAGCTTTTCATAACCCAGCCCTGGCGGTTATAGCCGCAGAAGCCTGCGCCCTCGTCCTGCCAGCGGTTTGAGATTTCAAGCTCGTAAAGATAGCCGCCCGTTACGTCCTCGGGGCTTTTGAGCGAAGCGGAATACTTTCTTACGCCTACTTCCTGCTCTGACCTTGAATTCGGTGCGCTGCCTCCGTTTTCATCTCCGTAAACTGCGGTTGGAGTTCCTTCTAAATCAGTTACCTCCTTGCCCGTTTCAGGGTCGATATACGCGTTGGCTTCTTCAAGATTTTCATATGCGTCGGTTACCTCAACTCTGTTTGAGCCGACCTCGCATTTTTCAGCGAGCTGATAAGAGCCGAGATACTGCTGATTGACGTACAAATCAACAGGCTTGCACTGAACCTGATATCTTATTCCGATATACTCTGCAAAGTCGTAAGAAAGCTGATTTTTAATGAGAGTTGAATCCTCAGCGTTAGCGAGAAGGCACCATTTTTTTGACTTTGCCATACCGAGCAGCGCGGTCTTTTTATCAATCTTGATGTTGTAAGGATTCTTCTTGCCCTTTGCGCTCCAGGTTGCGTTTCCGCGTCCCTTCATTTTTGAAAGCACGCCGTCGTAATCAACCTTTCCGTTCGGCTCAACAACCATAATCGTTCCGCCCTCGGAAGCGGATTTATCTGATGAGTTATTAATCTTTGAAATTGAGCCGCTGTCGGTATCAATATAAACAGCGCCTACGTCGCCTGATTTTATTGCCTTTAAATTGTATGACGTTCCGTCAAGACTGAGAGTATATGTTTTAAGAACTCCGCCCTCGTTAATATCCTTGAAAACGTCGGTAGGCTGTCCGCTTTCAATAAGCTCTCCGTCAACAGTTGCAAACGAAGCGGTAAACCACAGTTTAAGGCTTGTACAGTCTGCATTTGAAGGAAGGAAAAGATAATAAAGCGACGATGATTTTTCGCGCTTATGTGCCGCAACAGCGCCGACCATCGTTGTTTTTGTTCCGTTTTGATATGCGGTTATATCCGCTTCCTTAATTGTGTTTTCGGGATCCGCCCAGAATTCAAGAGAGCTTGAATCAAGCGTTCCCGGGTCGTCAACCGCAAGCGCAGTTACCGGAGAAAGCGCGAGGGCTGATAAAAGCATAGAGAGAGAGAGGAAAACACTTATAAGCTTTTTCATAATTCTGCCTCCTGTTACAGACATTTTTTGCCTGCTTTGTTCATTAAGTTTAACAGATTGTATTTTTTGTAATTTTATAATAACACTGCAGATTTTCAATAGCAATAAGGCAATTGTTTTTTGTGATTTATCACAAAAGCAAAAATGATTTTTTGTGCACTTTGCACGCAATTTGACACATCATTTCAAGAGTGATAAAATAAAAAGGAACAAACAAAAAACATGACAAGCTAAGGGTGGTTTTATGAAAAAAATAATTGTTGCAGGCGCAGGCCACGGCGGCCTTGTTGCGGCATATCATCTTGCAAAAAGCGGCTATGACGTAACTGTTTATGAGGCTCTTAAAAGAAAGGATATGGGGCATGACTGGCACGACTGGATGGAATATTCCGCCTTTGACGACGCGGACCTTCCCCGCCCCGACGAGGATATGATTTACACCCCTGAGGACCAGTGCTTCAGGAATCCGAAGGGTAACATCCGCCTCAATTTCCCTCATCCCGACATTTCAATTATGATGGACAGGAAGGAGCTCATCAATTATCTTATCTCGCTTGCCGAGGAGGCGGGAGCCAAGCTTGAATTTGAAACTATGATTGAAGGCCCGATAACCGAGGGCAAAGCCGTTAAGGGCTTATATCTCAGAAAGAAGGGCAAGCTCAGCGAGGTTACGGGAGACCTTGTTATTGACGCGGCAGGTATGTACTCACCGGTACGCTCAAAGCTCCCTGCAACCTTCGGAATAGATAACGAGATTGACAAGAGAAATATCTTCCACGCCTACCGCGCGTATTTTGAAAACACAACGGGCGAATATGACACCCCTAAATATCAGATTAATCTTTTCCATATGTACCGCCCGGGTATCGACTGGATAATTACTAAGGAGGATTATATTGATATTCTTATCGGAAAATTCTCACAGGCAGGCGAGCTGACTCAAAAGGAAATTGACGACGCTATCGCCGCCTTCAAAAAGGATTATCCTTACCTCGGCGATAAAATCGTTAGAGGCGGAAGGCTCGAAAACATACCGATTTCAAGGATGCTTCCTATGATAGTTGCAGACGGCTACGCCGCAATCGGCAACAGCGCGGGGATGACCGTTCCCCTCAACGGCAGCGGAATAGTTCTTTCAATGAAAGCGGGAAAAATCCTTGCTGACACAGTTAAGGGCGCAAACGCCTTCAAACGCGAATTCCTGTGGAAATACGAATATGAATATTTTACCAGGCTCGGCAAGGACCTTGTTATGATTGACATTATCAAGAACCTGTTCACCTACGTTAAGGGCGATGTTGTTGACTACCTTCTTGAAAAGGGTATCTTAACCCCCGACCTTATTGCAATTGCGGACGGCGCGCCGCTTAACCTGACCCCTGATTACGTTATCCACTTAATCAAGGTAAGCCCGCCGCTTGTAAAGCTTATCCCCGCTGTTGCAAAGAGCGTTAAAACTCTGCCTCTCGTTCCGTCAATCTGCGCAAAAATACCGGAAACCTATGACGAAGCAAAGGTAAATAAATGGATTAAAATGTACCGTTCATTATAATTATTACAACTGCTTATAAAAAAATCAGGCTCACAGGGGGCACCCCAAGATGAGCCTGATTTTTCTTATTTAAGATAATCTGTAATCCGTTATGTCGTCATCGTTGAGAGTTTTTATGCTGTGCTCAGCGAGAGTTGCCTCCGCCTGAGCATCATCATCAACCCTGAGAACAACGTACGCGTTGCCTGCAACGGCGCCCGTAAACGCATAAACATATTCAACGTTTATATCTGCCGCCTCAAGTATGTTGAGGATATCGTTCAGCGCTCCCGCCTTATCGTTCATCTTAACTGCGATAACGGGAGTCTCACGGACAATTGTCATCTCCTCAAGCGCAGCCTTTGTTTTTTCGGTATCTGAAACGATAACCCTGAGGATTCCGAAATCCTTTGTGTCGGCAACGCTGAGAGCACGGATATTAACGCCTGCGCCCTTTATAGCCGCAACAGCCTTGCTGAGCGTTCCCGGGACATTTTCCAAAAAAGCGGATAACTGTGTTATAGCCATAATTAACCCTCCTTAATGAAGCTTTCTCTTGTCAATAACCCGAACAGCCTTGCCCTCTGAGCGCTCAATCGTCTTGGGCGCAACAAGGTGGATTTTCGGGTTGATGCCAAGCATTGCGCGCATTGCAAGCGCAAGATTCTTTTCGCTTGTCTGCATCTCCGAAACCTTGTCTGAGAAGCGTTCAGGCGAGCATTCAACGTAAATATCAAAAGTATCGGTATTGTTAACTCTGTCAACAACTATCTGATAATTCGGTGTATAGCCTTCCTTGAGGAGCACAGTTTCAATCTGGCTCGGGAAAACGTTAACGCCGCGGATAATCATCATATCGTCGCTTCTGCCGAGAGGCTTAGTCATTCTGATATGAGTTCTGCCGCAGGAGCATTTTTCGCGCGTTAAAATGCAGATATCCTTTGTTCTGTAACGGAGAAGCGGAAAGCCCTCCTTATCAAGAGAGGTGAAAACGAGCTCGCCCTTTGAGCCCTCGGGAAGCACCTCGCCCGTATCGGGGTCGATAATCTCTGCATAGAAATGGTCCTCATTAATATGCATACCCTTCTGCTCCTCGCATTCAAAGGCAACGCCCGGGCCCGAGGTTTCGGTAAGGCCGTAAATGTCGTACGCCTTTATTCCGAGGCTCTTCTGAATTTCCTGACGCATCTCCTCTGTCCAGGGCTCTGCGCCGAAAATTCCTGCCTTAAGCTTGTTATCCTCAGGCTTGTAGCCCTGCTCTGCAAGCGATTCACCGATATAAGCCGCATAAGACGGTGTGCAGCAGAGAATGGTTGAGCCGAGGTCCATCATAAACTGAATCTGCCTGTTAGTATTGCCCGACGACATAGGAAGAGTCATACAGCCGACCTTGTGTGAGCCGCCGTTAAGACCTGCGCCGCCTGTGAAAAGGCCGTAACCGTAGCAAACCTGGCAGACGTCGTCCTCATTTCCGCCTGCTGCAACGATTGCTCTTGCGCAGCATTCTTCCCATAAATCAATATCAGCCTGAGTATAAAACGCAACAACACGCTTTCCCGTTGTTCCTGATGTTGACTGAATACGAACGATGTTTTTAAGGTCTGTTCCGAGAAGTCCGTAGGGATACGCCTCTCTTAAATCGTCTTTGGAAAGGAACGGAAGCTTGCTGATGTCCGCAAGTGTTTTGATGTCCTCGGGTTTAACGCCCTTTTTGTCCATCAAATCGCGGTAATACTTAACGTTGTCGTAAACGTACTTTACCTGCTTAACAAGCTTCTTTTCCTGAAGCGCCTTGATTTCTTCAACCGGCATAGTTTCAAGTTCAGGCTGAAAGTATTTCTTGTCCATTGGGTTTTCCTCCTTCACAATTTTGTTATAGACTTTTAAGATTCTCTCGCAAGCTTAAACGCCTTTTTGTTAAGCTCAATAAAGCGCTCGGGAACGCACTTTTCAAGCGCGTCGAGCCACTGCTCCTCGGTAAAGTCAAATCTCTTTGAAAGCTTACCCATAAGAGCAATGTTTACAGCCTTTGATGAGCCTGCCTCGTTAGCAATGGCAAGGGCGTCAAACGCGTCAACCTGAGCGCCCGAGCTCTGCATTTTTTCAAGCAGGTTTTCGGGATACTGAGCCGCGCCCGTTATAACGGGCATCGGGTCAATCTGCTGAGTGTTGACAACGATGTGTCCTTCGGGCTTAAGATAATCAATATATCTTGCCGCTTCAAGAAGCTCGAAGGATACGATGTAATCCGCCTCACCCTTATCTATTACAGGCGAATAAACCTTTTCGCCGAATCTTACGTATGTAACAACCG
>CAMOWP010000090.1 GCA_946628455.1 uncultured Clostridia bacterium
AAAATAATAAACTTATATATCATTGTTATTTTACAGTATTTCAAGCAATAAATCAATACCCATTTTATAACTGTTCTTGCCGTAGCCTGAAATCTGCTTAACGCAAACGTCCGTTATAACGGAAATTTTTCTGAAATCCTCGCGGGAATGGATGTCGCTCATATGCACCTCAACGAACGGTAGGTAATCCTTAACGCACTCAATTGCGTCGCGGATAGCGTAGGAATAATGAGTGTACGCGCCCGCGTTGATAACCGCGCCGTCATATTCATTTCTGCTTTCGTGGATTTTTTCAATTATCGCGCCTTCGTAATTTGACTGAAAAAAGTCCGCCTCAGCGCCCTTCTCGGCGGCATAGGCTTTAAGCTCGGCGTTAATCGCGTCAAGCGTTTCGCTTCCGTAAACATCCTTCTTTCTTATTCCTGTCATATTGAGGTTGGGACCGTTGATTATTAAAAGCTTCATAAAATCACCTCGGTTTTATATATTATACAATAAAAATGAGAGAAATCAAATGTTTCTCTCATTTTTAATTATTTTGTTTTTACCGCCTTGCGCTTCGACCATTCGCCTATATATTTCTTTTTACCGCTTTTAACAATAGAACGAACGCGGACATAATACTTTTTATTTTTGTTAAGTTTTTTAAGTTTAAAGGTCGTTTTATTCTTGGTTATATCAATGCGCTTAGCATTTTTAAAGCCTTTATCAGTTGAATACTGCAGCTGATAATAGTCAGCCTTTTTATCCTTGCTCCAACTGATTTTCAGAGTCTTTTTTGCTCCTGAAAGCGATTTAATTTTGGCTTTATAAATGTATCTTCTTGAGATATTCGACCAGCCTGATTTTACCCATTTTCCGTCATTGTTAACGAATACGCGAATTGAAAACTCGTAATTTCTGCGGCTTTTCAGATTCTTTATAACATAGCTGTTTTTGCCGCTTGTATAAGCATATTTCCATGCTTTTGCGCCTGCTTTTCGGTATCTTATCTGATAATTTGTAGCGCCGCTGACAGCAGCCCAATTCACTGTAAGCGTTTTCTTTTTAAGGTTAGATATCGTTGTTACCTTTGAAGAATTTACATTGAGCTTTTTGTCGGTTTTGGCGTTTTCAATATCCGCTGCTTCAGGAGTAAGCTTAGTTACTGTAAAAGCAGTTTCATCAGACGCAGTCTTATAATTATCATAATTTGTATTAACCGCAGAAACTGTTACAAAATAATCACCATAATCAGGTGCGTTAAATATATACTTAGTATTGGTCAGACCTGACTTTGCTTCAACGGTTTTATTTGTGACGAGATTAAATATTCCGCTTTTTGTTTTCTGATAGATATTTATTGAATAAGTGCGCTTATCGTACTTATTAATCTCAGGCACCTTTGCCCACGAAACAGTAACCGCCTTATCCTTTGACGAAACGTTCACAACAGGCTTGGCAGGTTTCGCTACAGGAACATTTATATTCCATTTCTGTGCATCTGTATTGTTATAAAACCATTGATGTATATTCGTTCCTGCTGTTGCTGTGGCGGCGCCGCCTTGCAAATCCAAACTATACCCTGAAAGCTTGCTGATAAATCTGTATGAGCCGTCAGTATTTTTCCTTATTTTCCAAAGCTGACCTTTGCTGTTGTTTTTGCTGTACAGCTTTACATTTTGTCTTACATTCATAAAACCGTCGGTGGTATTTTCAACCTCAACAGCATAACCGCTTACGCTTTCGTATATACGGTAATACCCATCTCCTGCATACTCTATTTTGAATTTCTCATCATCGTTGTCCCACACTTGAACATTTGAACTCAAAACATAGTTTTGAGGAAAGCCCGGAACATCAAGAAACAGCGATTTGTTTCCGCTTGCGTTTATAGTATATATTCCGTCCTTAATAGGTCTTTCATTTGGTGCATAAGGAATCAAACCGAAATACTGGGCTTTTGATTCATTTGTCTCCCAAACCTGAACATTAGTCTCATTTGCTACTGCAGCACCTTTCACATCGAGAAAAAAGCTGTTACATCTTGCTTGGAGTTTAAAGCCTCTTTCTGTTGGAACTACCGACCATTGTTGCGCATTAGAATTGTTTGCTGTGTACAATTCAGCATTACTGCGTTTCAACGTTGCACCCTGACTGTCAAGGCACAGATTAGTAGTTCTTTGGGAAATCTTATAAAAACCATTATTAAGATATTTAAATGTAAATGCGTCATACTCCAACGGAACACTGTTTGAGCCCCACAAATGCATAGCAACGTTAGCACCTGAAGAAAGACTGTAACTATCGCCCGGAAGGTCAACAAAATAATTTTGATCAAGTTCGCTGACCATCCAGTAATCGCCGTCGGGGATTGTTTGTCCGGCTGCTTCGGCTTCTGTCATTACATGACCTGTTGGTTCAGGAGGGTCGGGGTTTATATCCTTGATATGAATATATCCGCTTGCCTTGCTTTTTAAAACCGTTCTGGTGTTATAAGCATGTTTTGCGGTATCCCAATTATATTCCTCTACACTAACATAATCGCCGTTAACTGCGCTAACCCATGCTACGTGACCGGCAGAGCCTGCGCCGCCGGTATATGGGTCGTTATAGAAGATAGAGCCGACAGCGGGGGTGGAATTAACCGTAATTCCCTTGCTTCTTGCAAAATCATCCCAGTTTCCCGCATTGCCCCACCTTTCTCCGTGGCTTGCTGTGTTGTGGAAATAAATTCCGTTTACTTCGTTTAACTTGAATGCACAATACGATGTACATTCGCATTGGTAAAAGCCCCACTTATCCGCATAATATACACCCGGTTTCACCGAATACGGATATCCATTTTCTGCATATGCATTAAAGCTAATTCCCGAAAGCACGCTTAAAAGCATAACAAATGACATTAATATACTCAGAAACCTTTTCATTTTATTTCTCCTTCAAATAAAAATAGCGTGCGTCAATGAGTTATAAATATCCAATTGGTTTTGTCTTTACATAATACCATATGTGCTTAAAATTTGCAACAAAAAAACGGGAGGGCACAGAGACCCTCCCCTACAAATCAATTATTTGTACTTTCTTTTACGAGCAGCTTTCGTCCAAACATCCTTCGTGATTGAAACGCAACGCAGGCATTGCGTTAATAATCACTCCGTATGTTTCTCCTCTCCCCAAAAAATCTTCGATTTTTCGGGGACCCCGATTGAGAAAAAGAAGAGCTTGCTGACGTAAAAACAAATAAAAAAGCAGGCTTACCGCCTGCATTTTTTTATTTGTACTTTCTTTTACGAGCAGCTTCGCTCTTCTTTTTACGAGCTACTGAAGGCTTTTCGTAATGCTCTCTTTTTCTTACCTCCTGGATGATACCATCGCGTGAGGTCTGGCGCTTAAATCTTCTGAGAGCGCTGTCAAGAGATTCATTTTCCTTAACTTTTACCTGACTCATTATATTCCCTCCCTCCGACCAACGGGGGTTATTTGTTTTAGACATTATCTAAACATCGCATAGATTATATACAAAAGAAAGCGCAAAGTCAAGCATTTTATCAAATAATGTGGAAAAATAATATAACCTTGTTAAAAATGTCTAAAAATCTTATTGCTGAATTTTTAAATTTTAATATTTTTGTTTGGTGTATTTTGACTTGGCGCTCTTATAAGTAACGCCGTTCTTGTTTTTGTAGCACACAAGCTTGTAGTAATAGGTCTTGTTTTTGATAACGTTTTTATCAAGGTAAGACTTTGTTTTGTTACCCTTTACTGTTGCGATTAGCTTATATTTGCCGTTTTTCTTATCTGCGCGGTAAATCATATAGCCGCTTGCATAGGAAGCGGGAGTGAAGCTTACCTTAATGCCCTTTGACTTGACGGTGCAAACGGGCTTTTCAGGTGTTGGCGGAAGCGCCTTGAGGCTTACCTTTTTAACCCATGTGCCGTTTCCGAGAGAATTTACAGCGCGGACTCTGAAATAGTAAACAGAGCCGACGTTAAGCTTTTTGACTGTGTACGTTCTCTTGGTAATATCGGTTACCGTTACCCAGCTGCCGCCCTTTTCCTTATACTGAAGGGTGTATTTTTCAGCAAACTGAACTGCCTTCCAGCTCAGCTTGATTGCAGTTGGCGAATAGCGCGAAGCTTTAAGCTTTGCGGTTGCGGGCAGAGTGTGCTTGACAGCCTGAGAAGGAGCGTAGCACTCGCCGATATAACGCTCGCCGCCTGCTGATTTATGGCTTTTAACCATATAACTGTATTCCGTATTAAGCTTGATATTTCTGTCGTCATAGCTCTGCATTGCCTTTGAAAGCGCCGCTATTTCAACAAACTTTCCGTCGCTGCCTGTCTGCCTGTAAACATAGTAGCCGTCAATATCGCTCTGAGGGTCAAAGGTTACCCTGATTGCGCCCGAAACAAGCTGAGCATTGACGTTTGTAACCTCCTTAGGCATAGCCTTAAAGGTTACCTTTCCGTATTCGCCCTGGCCGATTGAGGTCTTTTCGGCAACGTAAAGAGAATACTCCTTGCCGAGCTCAAGGCTTGAAAGCGTTACGACAGTATTCTTTGTGCTCTTCTGGGTCTGGACTGTTTTGCCGCCTGTCTGAAGATAATAAACGAAATTGGTCTGGCAGCCGTCTCCCGTTATTGTTGCCCTGACAGAGCTGGTTGAGAGCCTGTCTATTATCATAGTGGGAGTTTTGAGCTCGTATTTTTTGGCAAACGCCTTTGAGGTTGTTGAATAATAGTTACCGTAAGCGTTTACGTATCTTTCGATTTTATAATAATACGTTGTTCCGTACTTTACGTTTTTATCAAGATAGGTTGAGGAAGCACGGTCAATAGTATCAATCAGGCTGAAGGTGCCGTTTTCGGTGAGGCTTCTGTAAATTTTGATGCCCGAAAGCCCGTCCTTCTTAGCCCACGTTAAGCTCATACCCTTGTCGGCAGGCTTGATTGTTGCGGAGGATACAGTCGGCGGGAGCGCCTTAACGGTGAGCTCTTCGCTGTAATTCATCCACTTGCCCGCTGCATATGCCCTTACCTTGAAGGTGTACTTGCTTCCCACCTTGAGGTTGCCGACTGTGTAGGAGGTTGCCGTGCAGCTGTTGGTTGCCGTTGTGAAGGCTGTATCGGTTTTAAGCTTATACGCAACATGATATTTTGAAGCGCCTGCAATATTGTTCCACGAAAGCTTAATGGAGGTTGGCGTGCTTCTTGAAGCCTTAACGGTTGGCGGAACGGTGCTTTCAGCGCCGACTGAATAATAAAGCGAGTTATAATTAGTTGCGCGGTTGATTGTTACGCCCATACCCGCATATCTCATTTTGCTGTAGAAAAGCGAGTTGTGGGAATACAGCGTGCCGTCGCTGTTATAAACGGAGCTTGTTGGGTTATTCCTGAAGCTGTCCCAGTAAATCGTGTCAATATGGCAGGTGGATGAGCCGTATTCCCTCGTTGAATAATTTGAGTGGAATATCCTCATTTTCTTATTATCAATGCTCTGAATCATAAAGGTGTGAGTTGAGCTTGAATTGCTGAGAGAGCCGTAATGAACAACGTCGCCCGGCATAGCGTTCTGGATAAAGAAATTGATAATTTTATTTATGCTCGCGGCGCTCATATCAGTTGTTGTTTTCAAAACGGAAACCTCGTAAAAATAGCCCGTTCTGTGCTTGCACTGATAGCCGTTATACATTTCCTCCTGGTACTTATGGCCGAAGAGCTTTTCGCACACAGCGGAAACGAAGGCGTAGCAGTTACCCGTTACGATTGAGGTTTTACCCGGGACGAAGCCGCTGAGCTTTTCAATTTCCTCAAGCTTTGTTTCGGCATAGGTTTTAGCCGCATAGCTTGTGATTTCCGTGCCGATAAAACATGAAAGGAGCATAATTAATGCAAGAAATAACGATGTTATTTTTTTCATCCTTTGCCTCCTGAAAGATAATTCAAAATATATATCAATGTCATAATGTGTCAAAATTTGTATAGTATTATAGCATAAAACAACTGTTTAGTCAAATTTGCATATTTTAGAATAATTAAATAAGCGGATAAAAATAAAAGCCGGGGCGCTCCCCGACTTTAATTTAATGCTTCATTTCTCTTTGAACTGCGATGCTCTTGCAGATTTCGATTATTTTCATAATATCGCCCGTCAGCTTTTCGGGTGAGGTTTTCATTCCCTCCTTTGCCCAGCTGAGGATTACCCCTGCAAGCCCGAAGCCGAAAAATTCGGCAAAAACCATATCCGTGCTTTCGTCATTAAGCTGAACGGAGTTAGCTTTTCCGATGTTCTTTGCAAGGAAAACAAGCTCTTCCTTAGTTCTTCTCATAATATAATTTGACAAATCCGTGCTGCTGATTTTCATTGCGTTCTGATAAAAGCGCTTGCTTTCATTCATCGTTTCAAGCAGCTCCCTGAATTTATCGTACATATTATCAAAGGTGAAATCATCAATAAACGGCTCAACAAGCTCCTTGTTTATATACCATTCGAGAAGCTCGTATCTGTCCTGAAAATGATAATAGAAGGTCTGGCGGTGAATTCCGCTTTTTTCTGTTATATCGCTTACTGTGATTTTGTCAAACGAGGTTGTGTTCATCAGCTCCTTAAGCGCAAGAGCCATTTTCATTTTTGTTTTATGAGAACACGTTGATTCCTTAGTCATTTTTCACACTCCAATAATAATTTATCCCCTGTCAATGTCAATGCATTATAACACTATCGACAAAATATAACAAGTGTAAAATTTTTTGTTTATTTTTTGTTTATTATTTGTTTATTTTTGGAAACTGGGAGTTATAAAGGTCGAAATAAAAGCCGTGCTTTTCAAGGAGCTCCTTATGGCTTCCCTGCTCAATGATATTGCCGTTATTCATAACGAGAATTATGTCCGCCTCTTTGATTGTGGCAAGGCGGTGAGCGACTATGAAGCTGGTTTTTCCCTGCATAAGCGTTTTAAACGCCTTCTGAATTTTAATTTCCGTTCGGGTGTCAATTGACGAGGTTGCCTCGTCAAGAATAAGCATTGACGGATTCAGGAGCATAAGCCTTGTTATGCACAGCAGCTGCCTCTGCCCCTGTGAAAGCGAGCCGCCGTCCTCGCCGATAACGGTATCGAAGCCTTCGGGCAGGCGTTTTATAAAGGAATATGAAAACGCTTTTTTCGCAGCCTCAACAACCTCCTCGTCGGTTGCGTGTTCCTTGCCGAGAGTTATATTA
>CAMOWP010000091.1 GCA_946628455.1 uncultured Clostridia bacterium
CGTCCTATGCTTCTTGTTTTTATACTGATTATTTAAGGAAGCCGCTGATGATTTGTTCTTCTGCTTCCTGCTCGGTTAAGCCGAGAGTCATAAGCTTAATAATCTGCTCGCCTGCGATTTTTCCGATTGCCGCCTCGTGAATAAGCGCCGCGTCAATATCGTTAGCTTCAAGCTGAGGAACGGCAAGAATTTTTGCGTCGTCCATAATAATCGCGTCGCACTCCGTATGGCCGTTGCACTTTGCGTTGCCTACGATAATTGAATCGAATTTCTGGTATGAATTATCCCTTGCAACAGAACGGGAGATAACGTCAGCGCTTGAATCCTCGCCGTTGAGCTTGGTTGTATAAACGCTCTCGGCGTGCTGGTCGCCGTGGGTCATAAGCCTTTCACGCACGAGAAGAGTTGCGCCCTTTTCAAGCTCTGAGAGAGTTGTCCTTACGGTTGAATCAACGCCCTTAATCTGCACCATTTCCATTTCAACGGTGCTTCCCTCCTCCTGATAAACCTCGGTCTGCGGGTTAAGGATACGCTTTCCGCTTCCGTCGCCCGAGCCGTAATGCTTTTCAACATACTTTACATGTGAATTTTTGCCTACGAAGAAACGGTGAATACCGTCGTGCTGTGAATCGTGAACGCCGCAGTTATCAATTCCGCAGCCTGCAACGATTGTAACGTCGCAATCGTTTCCGATAAAGAAATCGTTATAAACCGTTTCCTTTATACCGCTTTCGCTTACTACAACGGGGATATGAACGGTCTCACCTTTAGTTCCGTTTTTGATTCTTATATCAATACCGGGCTTGTCCGTCTTTGTCTGAATGTCAATATTTTCTGTTGTATTTCTTGCCGCAAGCTGAGAGTTTGCGCGGATGTTATACGCTCCCTTAGGCGCGCCGTGAAGGTCTGCAATTTCTGCAAGGAGCTTGCTTTGAATATCGTTTACCCAGTTATTCATCACCGCACCTCCTTAATTATCAAGCATTGAGCAGGTGCCCACTGCAGCCGCTGTTCCGAGAAGCCCGGGTAAAATATCGTCCCTTTTGCCCTGCTTTGTTATTCTTCCCGAATCAAGAACAACAATCTCGTCTGCGATATTTAAAATTCTCTCCTGATGAGAGATTATAAGAATTGAATTTGCGCTTTCCTTCTTCATCTTCTCAAAAACCGTGATAAGATTGTTGAAGCTCCAAAGGTCGATTCCCGCCTCGGGCTCGTCAAATACAGAAAGCTTTGTATTTCTTGCAAGCACTGTTGCAAGCTCTATTCTTTTAAGCTCGCCGCCCGAAAGGCTTGCGTTGACCTCGCGGTTGATATAATCTCTTGCGCAAAGCCCTACTCTTGAAAGATATTCGCACGCCTCGGAGATTGAAAGCTCCTTTTTAGCCGCAAGGCGAAGAAGGTCGACAACCTGAATCCCCTTAAAGCGGACGGGCTGCTGAAACGCAAAGGAAATGCCCATATTGGCTCTGTCGGTTATGCTCTTTTCCGTAATATCCTCGCCGTCGAAGAAAATCCTTCCTGCGGTAGGCTTTTCAATTCCCGCAATAAGCCTTGCCATGGTTGACTTGCCGCCGCCGTTAGGGCCGGTTATAACGATAAGCTTGTTATCATCTATCTTCAGGCTGATGTCTTTAATGATTTCCTTTTGCGAATTCTCCTGAGGAACGTCAAAGGAAATATTCTTAAGTTCAAGCATAGTAAATCCTGCCTTTTAATTATTACTAATATATTGTACATTTTATTTTAAAAAAGTCAACATAAAATAAGAATTATGAATATTGAAATATATAAATCTCTATGTTATAATAAACTTAACTTGTTTTAGGGAGATGTTATTTTGGGTAAAAAGGCTAAAGTAAAATCAGAATATCAGCACCCGAATAAAATAGGAATAAAAGAGGCTATGGGTTATGCGCTCGGCGACGCGGGCAACCTTTTTGTTTTAACCTACGTTTCCTCTTTCCTTAAGGTTTTTTATACGGACGTGCTTTTAATCACCCCGGGCAACGTTGCAACGCTTTTCCTTGTAACAAGGCTCTGGGACGCAATTAACGACCCGCTGTGGGGTGGTATCGTTGCTAAGCGCCCGCCGGGAAAGGACGGAAAATTCCGCCCGTATCTCAAATGGGTTGCAATTCCCGTTGCAGTAGCTCAGCTGCTTTGCTTCTACAATTTCACAACTATACCTAAGGTTGGGGACAACCCCGCGCTTGTACTCGTTTTTGCATATATTACATATATCGCGTTCGGTATGATGTACACGGGAATCAACGTTCCGTTCGGCTCGCTTGCTTCTGTTATTACCGACGACCCTGACGGAAGAACTCTTCTTTCAACCTTCCGCGCTATCGGCGGCGGTATCGGCGGCGCAGCTCCTCTGCTTCTTGCTCCGTTCATCATTTATAAGAAGAACGAGGCTGACCCGACAGTCAAGGTTGCAGACGCTCACGGAATGTTCTATTTTGCAGCGGCAATGTGCGTTTGCGCTATTATCTTCTATTTCGCCTGCTTTGCAACAACCAAGGAGCGCGTTAAATCAGAAGCTAAGCCTAACGTAAATATGAAGAAAGCCTACAAGGCTATGTTCAGGAGCCGCCCGTTTATAGTTCTTGCCATAACAGGCGTTCTTATCAGCGGCCAGCTTCAGTTCGCTTCCCTTAACCAGTATCTTTTCAAAAACTA
The DNA here is from genome assembly GCA_946628455.1 of uncultured Clostridia bacterium. Taxonomy (GTDB): domain Bacteria; phylum Bacillota; class Clostridia; order Oscillospirales; family Acutalibacteraceae; genus Eubacterium_R. The sequence goes on from CAMOWP010000091.1 coordinate 2,686, forward strand.
TTTTGTAAACACAAACCTTTCAGTTATAGGCACAATCGCTCAGTATTTCCCGATGGCGCTTATGATTCTTGTTACGCCTAAGCTCTCGAAGAAATTCGGCAAAAAGGAGCTCGCGGGCTTCGGCTCAATGTTTGCAGCCTTTGCCGCTATCGCCTGCTTCCTTATGAGAGGTATGTTCAAGCCTAACGGTGACAAGTTTACAATCATTATCTTTATGGCAACGCTGTTCATCATCGGCTTCGGCTACTCATTTGTTTCAATTACAAACTGGGCTGTTGTTGCAGACGTTATCGATTATCAGTACGTTAAAACAGGAATCAAGAGCGAAAGCGCTATTTACGCGGTTTACACCTTCTCGCGTAAGCTCGGCCAGACTATCGCTGACTACGGCGGACTTATGCTTCTTGAAAAGTACGCTCACTATGATGTTCAGACTATGTCAAACGCAGGCTACGTTGCAGGCACGAGCGACAGAATTCTCACAATCTGCACCTTAATCCCTGCAATTACATACACTCTTATCTGGCTTCTTTACCGCTTCGGATATCCGCTCACTAAGGAAAAGCTTGAGCCGATTTACGAAAAGGTAAGAGCTGACAACGCAGCGCTCGCAGAGGCTGAGGCTACAGCAGAATAATAAACAATGGAGAGACATAAAATGAAAAAATTAGTATCAATACTTTTAAGCGTTATAATCCTTGCGGCTTCGCTTTCAATCGGATTCAGCGCTTTTGCTGCTGAAGCTCCCGTAAAATACAATTCTCAAAAGCAGCAGTTTAATTCCCAGGCAACTGCTTTTAATTTCAGCGGAAACAAAACCGTCAAGCTTATTTATGACGACCCTTCGGACAAATACAAGGTTTACTATTCCGAAAAGCTCGGCAAAAAGGGAAAGGCAATCTTTACCGTTAACGAGTACACAAACCTTGCAATCAAGGGCAATTATGTGTTTTATACCGACACAAAAAAGGGTGCAATCATCCGCCGCAAATTAACAGGCAAAAGCGCAAAGAAAATCATCACCTTTACAAAGAATAAGTTCAGCGCCGTTCGCTTTATAATCTGCGGCTCAAGGCTTATCTACAATCTTATTCAGTACGACGAGGACGGCAATTTCAAATCATCAAAGCTTTACGCCGCAACAACAAAGGGTAAAAACAGAAAGCTCATTGCAAAGAACGTTGATTCCGAAACATATATGTATAAGAATATGCTCTATTTCCTCAAGGGAAATAACATTATGCGCTACAGCTTTGCGGACGGCGTTCTTAAAAGCAGATATGTCGGCCTCAGGAACTTTGAGGGCGCTCACCTTGTAAATATGGAAAACAACATCCTTTACATTGCTTATCTCAAGGGCGAATTAAACAATGTCTGCAATTTCTACAAGGTTGACGTTGATAAGCAGAAATACTGGAAAATTCAGGGAATCGAAGGCGGCGACCCGATTCACAGCGCGCTTATTTACGAGGGAAAAACCTATGCGATTACGGGAACAGGCGCAGGAAGCGCATTTGCTGCGATTACAGGCTATGCATATGATTATAAATCATATCAGAAGCTTTACGATGTAGGCGGTGAAAACCTTGCATTTTTCAAGAACAACATTATCCTTGACAATTACAAGGTAAACAGCTCTACAGGCGATTACAGCTTCAGCAAGTACGTAATAATGGTTAAGAAATAAAAAGCATAAATAAAGGGCTTCTTCAATCCGAAGAAGCCCTTTTTCTCTGGCTTAAATTATACTGCTTTAATCTTAATTATATTATTGTAATACTGCTTTCTGATTTCAATAGGAATGCCGACATATTTGAAGAACGAGCCGCTCTTCTTATAATGCTTATCCTCAAAGGTAAGCTCGTAAATCCTGTTATCGTCAAGCCCGTCAATATAAAGCGGAACAGCCTTTTTTATGCAGCGTGTGTTAACAGACGCAATGAAGAGAACGCTGTTGCTCTTTTCTTTATCAATATAAAGCTCAGCCGAGATTTCGTCCTTATCAATGTCAAGCAGCCTGTATAAATCGCCGAACTGAACAATCGGTCTGATTTCTTTATATAAATCGACGTACTTTCTGCAAACGGAGATATCCTCGTCGGAGTAATTATTGAGGTTTCCGCCGAGGCTGAGGACTCCGCGCATGGAAATATTAAAACGAAAATCAAGCGGAGTATCTCTGTTATACCAGTTTACGTCAGTAACCCATGCACGCATTGTTTTAACGGGACGTGTGAGCGCGTAGTTTTTCTGAATGAATATTCTGTCAATTGCGTCTGTGTTATCGCTCGTCCATACCTCGTCATAGTGCTCGAGAGCGCCCCAGTCGCAGCGTCCGCCGCCTGATGAGCAGCTTTCAAACTGAACGTCGGGATGATTTGCTTTGAGCTTGTCAACTATTTCGTAAACTGCCTTTGTGTGAAGATACCAGAGCATCTTCGGGTGCTCAAGATTTTCGCCACCCGTTTCAGAGAACGGCCTGTTCATATCCCACTTGATATATTTAATGTTATTTTCATTGAGAATATCGTTAAGGCAATTGTAAATGTAATCCTGAACCTCGGGCTTCGTCATATTGAGAACAAGCTGATTTCTTATCTCGTTTGACTTTCTTGTGTCATAATGATAAGCCCAGTCGGGATGAGCGCGGTACAAATCGCTGTCAGGATTTACCATTTCGGGCTCAACCCAAAGGCCGAAATCCATACCGAGCGCGTTAACGTTTTCAATAAGCTCGCAGAGACCGTTCGGGAATTTCTCCTTGTTGACAAACCAGTCTCCGAGACCTGCGTGGTCATCGTTTCTTGCGCCGAACCAGCCGTCGTCCATAACGAAAAGCTCGCAGCCTGCAGCGGCAGCCTTTTCAGCCAGCGCGCTCTGGTCCTTAACATTAACGTCAAATTCCGTTGCCTCCCAGGAGTTATACAGAACGGGAAGCTCTTTATCAGCAAAGTTTTTCGGGAGGATTTCACTGTAGCCGAAACGGTTGAGATTTCTGCTCATATTGCCGAGACCGTCAGCGAGTCCGCAGATAACCTCGGGAGTAGTAAAGCTCTGTCCGCCTTTCAGAACATGCTCAAAATCAAATGAGTTAAGCCCGAGAGTAACTCTCGTTATGCCGAGAAAATCCCTGTGCGCTTTGATTTTGAAGTTGCCGCTCCATTTGAGATGACCGAAGAAAACTCTTCCGTTTTTCTCATCAGCTTCTGTATATGCAATGAAATAGGGGGAGTTAATATGACCGCTTCTGCCCTGCCTGCTTTCAAAGGTGAGGCTTCCGCCGTCAAGAACTGAATCGGTAGGAGTAAACTCTGCGCCCCAGGAGCCGTTCGTGTTTAAAATATGATAAGGCTTTGTTGCAGGAAGAGTAAGCTCTGTGCTCATAAGCGTTTCAAAAACGATATCGTCTTTCCCCGTGTTATTGAAGGTAACGCTTCTCTCAATTATGTCATAGTCATAGTGAACTCTGTAATTGAGAGTCATTTCAAGCGGATAATAGCAGTCTTTTATTGTTATATGCACCTCTTCCCCTTCAATTTTGCAGGAGGAATAAGCGGGATTAATTTCTCTGCAGCCGTCAGAAAAATGAAGCTTAACTGCACACGGACGGTACATAGTCTTACCGAACGGAGTATACTCGCATCTTATCTGGTCAAGATTCGGGTGATTCGGATTAACGTTTCCGATATCGTCAACAACATAGTCCTCGATAGGGCATTTTTCGCCCCAGTGAACGCTGTGAACGTAGCCGAACGTATCGTAAGCGATAACGTAGTGATAATTCTTTGTTTCAAGAACTATGGTGCTTCCTCTTTTTAAAATTGACATAGCTTTACTCCTTTTTATTTTATAATTTCATTATATCCTACCTAAATCATTATTGCAACAAAAATAAAAATATGTTATATTACTATAAATCATTTCAGAAAGGCAGCTTTATGTTCAGTATTGAAAGAGCGGAAGGCTCGGTTTTTAACGAGTATAAAAACACAATATGGGAGCCGTTTTGCAAGGCGATAAAAAGCTATGAGCTTATTAATAAGGGCGATAAAATAGCCGTTTGTATCTCAGGCGGTAAGGATTCAATGCTCCTTGCAAAGCTTATGCAGCTTTATAAAAAACAGAGCAAAACGGATTTCTCTCTTATTTTTCTTGTTATGGACCCCGGCTACAATAAGACGAACCGCGAAAAAATAGAATATAACGCAGGGCTGCTTGAAATTCCCATTGAGATTTTTGAAAGCGATATTTTTGAAATTGCTAATAACACGGGGAAATCGCCCTGTTATCTCTGCGCGAGGATGAGAAGAGGTCATCTTTATGCCAAGGCAAAAGAGCTCGGCTGCAATAAAATCGCGCTCGGTCATCATTTCAGCGATGTTATCGAAACAACGCTCCTCGGTATGTTTTACGGCTCACAGCTTCAGGGAATGATGCCGAAGCTTCACTCAACAAATTTTGAGGGAATGGAGCTTAT
>CAMOWP010000092.1 GCA_946628455.1 uncultured Clostridia bacterium
TTGCAACTCCTAAGGAGCAGCTGGACAAGCTGCTCGGCTACAAGGCGAAGAAAAAAAGAGCTAAGCGCAAGGCTGAAAAGGAAGCCGCTGCAAAAAAGGATTAATTATGTAGGGAGGGTATTTGCGCCCTCCCTTTAAGTTTGAAAGCAAAAAACGGTTGTCAATGACAACCGTTTTTATTTAACTCTTAAACCTGCTCTGCAATTGTGTAAATCAATTCTTTTGTTTTATCCCAACCGAGGCAGGGGTCGGTTATTGATTTTCCGTAAACGCCCTCTTCAATGCTCTGGCTTCCGTCCTCGATATAAGATTCAATCATAAAGCCTTTAACAAGGTTTCTTATATCCTCGCTGTGGCGCATTGAGTGAAGCACCTCGTTAACGATTCTCTCCTGCTCGTAAAAACGTTTTCCCGAGTTTGAGTGATTAGTGTCAACTATTACTGCGGGGTTTTTATAATCTTCATTGCAGTAAAAATCGTGAAGCAGCCTTAAATCCTCATAGTGATAATTCTGGTGGTTGATGCCGTGCTTGTCAACGCTTCCCCTCAGAATAGCGTGAGCAAGCTCGTTTCCGTCAGACTCAACCTCCCATCCCCTGTATAAAAACGTGTGCTGAGACTGCGCCGCCTTGATTGCGTTTAGCATAATTGAAAGGTCGCCGCTCGTTGGGTTCTTCATTCCGACGGGAATGTTGTAAGCGCTCGCAAGCAGCCTGTGCTCCTGATTTTCAACCGAGCGCGCACCTACCGCAACGTAAGAGAGAAGGTCGGATAAATACCTTCCGTTTTCGGGATAAAGCATCTCGTCTGCGCAGGTAAGTCCCGTCTGCTCAATTGCGTTCTTGTGAAGCTCGCGGATTGCAATAATACCTTCAAGCATATCGGGCTTTTTATCAGGGTCAGGCTGATGAAGCATACCCTTGTAGCCTGCGCCCGTCGTCCTCGGCTTGCCCGTATAAATTCTGGGGATAATCAAAAGCTTGTCGCTGACCTCCTCCTGAACGCGCGCGAGCCTGCCGATATAATCAAGCACAGCGTCCGCTCTGTCAGCCGAGCAGGGACCGATAATAAGCGCAAGCCTGCTGTCCTCGCCTTTAAAAATCCTCGCAATTTCCTCGTCTCTTTTTTCCTTAAGCTTTTTTGCCGCATCGCTTAAAGGGTACTGAGCCTTGATAACCTGCGGAATAGGCAGCTTTCTTTTAAACTGCTCTTTTCTCATATTGTCCATAGTCTGTTACCTCCGTTGAAAAAGATAATAACATAATCGGCGCAATATGTCAACGCTTTATCGCTTTAAATCGCAAGTATTTATGCATAACCACAGGTTACAAGTTCCCATGTCCCATTCTTTTCTCTGGCAATTATCCAATTATAGCCGTCATAAACCGTAAACGGTTCTAAACAGGGTTCGCAGTTTTTATAAGTTCTGTATGCCGAGGTAAAAACAATGCAGTCCGCATAATTCTTTTTATTAATTCCCCTGCAGTAATCAAGCTCTCCTTCACTGCGCTCATCACCCATATATTCAACGCTTATAAGTCTTACACCCTTCCAGGTTGAAAAACGGTCATATACGACCTTAAGCGCAATCCGCAATTCAAACTCACTGTATTTTTCCGATATAAAATTCTTTGTTCTCACCGAAGTGAAATCAGTTTGATTTGACCTTGTGCATGCGCAAAGAGATAGCGACAGAACAAGAGCTAATAAAGCAGAAATTATTTTTTTCATATTCTCCCTCCTTGCTCTTCATTTTAACCAAAAGAGCGGAAGAAGAAAATAACTCTTCGGTAGAATAAGTCGAATATCATTCGACTTATCGAAATTCCGAATTAAAAAAACGGCTTATTCAGCCGTTTTTAATGTCTTGTATCATCTTCAAAGCATTCGCAAAAGCGAGCCTGAAATGAAGGCTCCTCCCCTCCTGCGTAAAGATGGGATAAATCGCCGAACTGAATTGCGTTGAAAATCGCCTTTCCCTTTTCACGCTCACCGCTTGCAAGGCGGGTAACCGAGGTAGGAAGCGCAACGAAATTGTGCCACAAAATCATAGGCGAAACGCTGAATATTCTTGAAAGCATAACGGCTTCAACACCGAAATGGCAGAACAGCAAAATTCTCTTATGGTTTGAATCAACAACGTCATAAATTCTTCCGTTTTTAACGTAGCCGTGCTTTGCCATCAACTCGTCAATTCCGTTTTGAACTTTTAAGTAATGCCGCTTTACGTCGCCGTTTTTCATAAGCGGGACGTCAAGCCACTTGTCGTAAGAATAATAATCGTCAATTCTTGTCCAGTAATCGGGCTTCCTATCCCAGCAGATGCTCTTTTCTCCGTCAACGGTAACGTTACCCTCGAATTCTCTAAGCCACTCAAGCGTTTCGGCAGTTTTACCCGTTTTTTCAAGATAATATGAAGCGGTTTTCTGCGCTCTGCCAAGCGGTGAGCAGTAAACGAAATCGAATTCGTATTTTGCCAGCCTTTCAGCAAGAAGCTTCGCCTCGCGCTCACCCTTTTCGGTTATGCTGTCATTTTCATAATCGGGGTCTGCGTGCCGTGCAATCCAGATTTCCATTATTCCTCAGCCGCTTTCTCTTCATCCTCGTCATCGTCAGTGCCCGCATATGTGTTTGCCATAAGCTGCTCCTCGCTCATTGCAAGAAGATACGCCGCGTAGGTATGCGGTCTGTGGCTCTGGCTGAAATTGGTTTTAAGCAGCCTGTTTCCCGTCATTGAGCCGACTCCCTCCTTGAATACGAAGAACGCCGATGTAATTCTGTAGCAAGGGCTTGTTCCGACATAGTCAACCGAGCTTTCAATAAGAAGCTTCATCGCTCTGTCAATCGCCGCCTTCTCCTCCTCGGTCTCTCCGCCCGCAACGTAAGCGCAAAGCGTATCCCTGAAATACTCATAAGGAGTAACGGTTTTAAAACATTCCCTGAGCGGTTTTTCATAAAGGTCTTCAACAGTATGCAGCTCCTTTGCGAGCGCGTCAATTACCTTTTTAACAGCTCTGTTGCCTCTTCTGAACGGATGATACTGCTGCATTCCGAACGACTCTAAGAAATATGGCTGCATAAATTCCTTCTCTTCGGAATAATTCCTTGTGCTCTTATTGTCGTCGCCGAGAATTTTAAGGATAGTACCGTACTTTCCGAAGCCTGCTGCTTCAGGAAGGCAAACAGTTACGAAGTCTTCGGGCGAAACGTAGTTGAAAATTCGCTTGTATTCATCAAGAATTTCAACCTTGTCCATAAGCACGCCGTTCGGCGTTGCATAGCAGTAAGTAAATATATTTTCATTTTTGAGCGGCAGGTTTTCAAATCCGCCGTTTTTTATAAGCTTAGCCGCAAGAAGATTAGCCGTTGCAGCACCCCTTGAATGACCGATAATAATTATCTTCGTCTCGTGCTCTGAAGGGTGCCTGTCAATATAATCGGTAAGCTTTGCGTAAACGTATTCTCTTGCGTCTGCGAAGCCGAGATGAACTATCCCCTTTTCCGCGTCGCCAGCATAGCCCTTGCCGTCGTTGCATACTCTTTCAACTCCGAGCGGGTCAAAGTTTGAAAACCACTGCTTTGTGTATGAGCCTATAAAGCCTGTAAAAAGAAGATTATATGTTGTTCCCGAAAGCTCAACGTCTCTGTTTGCGATAAAATAAACGACCTCGTCCCGCTTAGCGGTAGGATTAACCTGAATATCCTTGAAGCCGAGCTCCTGAAGAGTTACGGTAAGGTTAGGCTTTGCGTAAAAATAGCCGGTTGATTTAGTCTCATCCTCAATATGTCCGTCATAACCAACGCAAACCATCTGCGCAAGAAAACGGCCGAGCATATGATTATATATTGCAGAGTCCTGCTCAAACCATGAAAAATCGTAATAAAGTCTTGTTGTTCCCTCGATACCGTCAGACACAAACTTAGCGTCATAAATTCCGCTTAATTTTTCCTGTGACACAGTAACGCCTCCAAACATTGTTAATTATTTATCTATTCTATCATATTTTGCATTAGTTGACAAGTTATAAATACTCTTTTATTCTTTCGCTCCAGTAATCAAAAAGCATATCCTCGCTCCAGGCGGCGTTTGCGGGGCTTGTCGACGGAAGGCAGACAGCCTCAAAGCCGCACTTGTTGTACTTTTCATAAAGCCTCTGCGCCGTTTTCCCGTTTGTAAAAACAGCCTTAATGTCAGCAGTTGTAAGTATCTTATTAAGCTCGTTGGGGACAACGTTTTTTATTGAGCTGTCCGCCGAGCCCGTTATCTCGCAGGATTCAATAACGTCCCACAGCGCGATATGATTTCTTAAAAGAAACGCCTTCTTATCTTCAATGCTCTGAGGCGTATCCTCGCCGCAGATTCTTGCAATTACTCTCCAGAAGCGGTTTTGCGGATGCCCGTAAAAGAAGCCGTATTCTCTCGATTTAACAGACGGAAACGACCCGAGTATAACTATCTCTGAATTTTTATCAAACACCGCGTCAATCGGATGAACTATTCTCTCCATCTTCTCACCTCGTATAAATAATACCACATATACACGACAAAATAAACATTCATTCTATAACAGCTCGCCAAAAAATTCTTTAAACTGTAGGGGCGGGTCTCTGTGCCCGCCCGCAGGACAATAAATTCCGAAATCCGCATTCCGAATTAAACTATTTTCTTAATCAACTTGAGATACTTTCCCTGCCCGTCTTTTCCAATGAATATTACTTTATTGAAGCCTGAAGTAATATATAATTTCAGCGCAGGATAATTATCCAAATCAACTCCGATTGACATTTCCGTATACCCGAGTTCTTTCGTTCTGTCGGTAACATATTCAACGAGCATTTTACCGATTCCCTGACGCCTGTATTCGGGTTTTACAACAAGATGCGAAATATAAACCCGCTGATTTGGAATGGTATAATCCGAGTCGTTCATTTCTTTTACAAGCGAAATTTCACCTATGAATTCATCACCGTCTTTGCAGATATATGTAATACGGTTGCCGCTTTTAAGCTCACTCAAAAACTTATCTGCAAGCTCTTTTTGCTTTTCCATATTCCATATGTTATTGCATTTATCATAATCATCAAGTTGTAGTATTTCTATATTCATATTTACAAGTTAAACCTTTCCTTAATCATTTTTGCAGTTTCTTTGGCTGAAAGATTCGTATTATCAATCTTAATATAATTTTCAAACGGTATTTCTCCGTCGTAACTTTCAATACGGTAATTGCTGTCATCATCAATTAATCTTTTGTTTGACAATTCGATATTGCGCTTTGACGGTTTGTTTTTCAGTCTGTTTTCGCTGCTGTTTCTTTCAAGTCTTACGCTCTGCGGAGCGACGAGTTCCACATAATAGAATTCCGTATTATACGGCTCAAAAATGCTTTTGATATGCTCAATATAATCCCAATCATGATGGTCAAACGCACACATATAAGTAAATATCAAGCCGTATTTATCACTTTTGGCAAATTCTTCAAATATTATTTCCCTAAATCTTTTGATTGCGTTTCCATTAAAATCTCCGAAAACTTCCAAAACAGGCTCTATGCTCATATGATTATGAAACAGCCTTAAATCCGTTATTTTTGTCAGCTCCTGACCTACTGTCATTTTGCCGACAGCGGCGTTGCCTATAATAAATACTAATTTCATTTTTTCGCCTCCTTAAAATCTTAAGCCTATGGTGTCGTTTAATTCTTTTTGAATATATCAAGCATATGAATTGAAAAACCTGTTAAATCTTCACGCTCGCAGATTGTATGAAGGAATTTCATATACTCTGCAAATTCTCTTTTATTGAGTTTATTCAATTTATTGCTGTGAAGATATGACAACATATCCACGCCGACAAAATGCAGACGCGTGACATTATATCGCTTCATCATTTCATCAATTTCCGGCTTTCTGTATAATTCAAAAATTTCGTTCGGGCTTGATATTGCGTGATAATCCTCGGTAATCATTCCTTTATCAATATAATCAAGAATACGCTTTCTATAAAACATTTTGTACATACAGGTATCGTTATTGCAGTATGCCGCATAGATAACCCCGCCTGTTTTTGCAACTCTGATTGCCTCGCTGAGCGCGGCGTGCTTATCCTCATCAGTAAACAAATGGTACATCGGTCCGAGCAGTAAAACAATATCAAAGCTTTCAGCTTCCAGAAATGACAGGTCAACAGCGTTGCCTTCAATAATTCTGATATTATGCTCCGCCTTAACCTTCTTTTTCATAATTTCAATGTTGTGCGGTACAAGCTCAACTGCCGTAACGTCATAACCTTTGTCTGCAAGAGCAACTGAATATCTGCCTGTTCCTGCTCCGATTTCAAGTATCCTTGCACCGTCAAACAAGTATTTTTCAATATATTCCATTGTCAGCAAATATTCGGGACGACGGTTTTTCTTTAACAATCTTCCGTCCTCGTCATAATGATTATAATAATTCTTTATAGCTTCCAATTCTTTTCTCCTTATAATTCAAAATAAGTAATATAAACCTTATGTTTAACCGTAAAGCTTTCGGGATATTCTTCAAGCATTTTTTTATGTGATTCGCTCCATTTTTCAAACTGCTCTTTACTCATTGAAGCAAGAGTTCCGCGGCAGGCGGTCATTCTTCCGTTCCAGCTCTCTCTTGTAAACGGTATATTGCAGCAAAAGCTTTCAGTTACTCTGCCGTCAAACAAATCGTCAAACATATCCTTTGAGCCGCTCGCCTCAGGAGTCCAGACAGAGTTAAACTCTTTAACAAGCTTGTGACTTTTAAATGCTATTTCATCATCAAGCGTATATGTAAGATATACCTTAATGAATTTTCCGTTTGGTTTTAACAGTCTCTTTATTTCGCTTTTCATCTTTTCCCTGTCAAAATACCAGAAGCACTGCGCCGCCGTTATGCAGTCAAAGCTTCCGTCGGGAAAGTCTGTATTTTCTGCGGGAGCTACGGCATAATTAATCTTCCTGCCGTTCTTCTCTGCATTCATTTTTGCATACGCAATCTGATTTTCAGAAATGTCAACGCCAAAAATCTCTGCCTTTTTGTTATAAAGATTCTGCGGGAGTACGCCCGTCCCCGTTCCTAAATCAAGCCACGCCGTACCGTCTGCCGCAACGCCGA
>CAMOWP010000093.1 GCA_946628455.1 uncultured Clostridia bacterium
GAAATTCCGCTTGCAGACGCGGTTATCCTCGTTGCAACAAGCCCTAAGAGCAACAGCGCGAACAACGCAATAAAGGCGGCGATGAGCGACGTGAGAAAGGGCAACATCGGCCCGATTCCGCGTCAGCTTCAGAACAAGCACTTCGACGGCGAGGACGCCGAAATCAAGGGCCAGCATTATATCTACCCTCACGATTATGAGAACCACTGGACCTATCAGCAGTACCTGCCCGACGTTATTAAGGACAGACATTATTACGAATTCGGCGATAATAAAAACGAGCAGGCGTATAAGGCTTACTGGGAGAGAATCAAAGGTAAAAAGTGATGACGAGAAAAGAGAGAACGCTTAACGCAATTGAAATTCTTAAAAAGGAATACCCCGAGGCAATCTGCTCGCTTACTGCGGAAAACCCGTTTGAGCTGCTTGTTGCAACAAGGCTTTCGGCGCAGTGCACTGACGCGCGGGTTAACCTTGTAACGCCTGAGCTTTTTTCTGCATACAAAACGCTTGACGATTACGCAAACGCCGATATAAAGGACGTTGAAATGATAATTAAATCCTGCGGCTTTTATCACGACAAGGCAAAGTCAATTATCGGCATGGCAAAAATGATAAGAGACGATTTCGACGGCGTTGTTCCAGATAATATTGAGGATTTAATAAAGCTTCCGGGCGTCGGACGCAAAACGGCAAACCTCATAGTAGGCGACGTTTACGGCAAGGAGAGCATTGTTGTTGACACGCATATGATTAGAATTTCAAACCGTATCGGCTTGGTAAACGTCAAGGAGCCCGTTAAAATTGAAATGGAGCTCAAAAAGGTTGTACCCGCCGAGGAGGGCGCGGCGTTCTGCCACAGAATAGTTCTCTTCGGGCGCGATACCTGCTCGGCAAGAAAGCCGAAATGCGACGTTTGCCCGATGTCTGAAAACTGCAAAAGAGTCGGCGTGAAAAATTGAGAATTGAGAATTGAAAATTGAGAATTTAAGACGGGCGCTGCCCGCACCTGATTATAAAAACTATGGATAAGAGCAATGTTGTTTTAATCGGTATGCCGGGCTCTGGCAAGAGCACCTGCGGCGTTATCGCGGCAAAGGTTATGCTGAAAAACTTTTTTGATACTGATTTGCTGCTTCAGGGGCTTGAGAGAAGCAGGCTTCAGGATTTGATTGACGAAAAGGGCGTTGATTATTTTTATGAAGCGGAGGAGAAGGCGATTCTTTCTCTCAACATTGAGGCAACTGTCATCGCAACGGGCGGCAGCGTTATCTATTCCGAAAAGGCTATGGAGCATCTGCGCTCGCTCGGAAAGGTTATTTATCTTCATCTTGATTATGAAACCATGATGAAGCGCATTAATAATTTTACAACGCGCGGAATAGTTGTTAAAAAAGGCTCAAGCCTGCCTGATATGTACAACGAGCGGCTTCCGCTTTACGAAAAATACGCGGATGAAATTATTTACTGCGATGACAATACGGTTGAGGAAACCGTTGAAGAAATAGTAAAGGCAACTGACGGTGATTAAATGAAAAAAGCACTATCATTAATTTTAGCAATAGTTATGGCGGTGTTTGGGCTCGCGCCCTTTTCGGCGTGCGCAGAGGAGGCGAAGCTTCCGTTTATGATGCAAAACCCGTTTATTTCGGGCGAGCATTATTCCACAGGCACAATTGATTCCGAGGCAACTGAGCCCGCCGCAAGCCGCACCTACAAGGGAAACACATATTACGGCTGGGGTAAGGAGTTTTACTCCGCTATAAGAAAGGGGCTTTTAAATCACAAAGCCTCAATCAAGGTAAGGCACCTTTCAGATATCAGCCTGACCTCGGGAGGAATTATTCTGTCAACAATCACGTTAAGGTCCTTCCTTTTTGACATTCTGTACTATTCAACCGAGGACGAGGTTTCTGTCAGCTGTGTTGACGGCGACTACCTTCGTTATTCGATTCTTGAATACGGCTTCGGCAACATTGAGCTTGACCGATACAAAAACGGAAAGTATTTTTACACTATAACGCTTGCGGTTAAATATAACGCAAGCGAGCAGCAGCAAAAGCAGGTTGATTCCGTAGTCAACAGCTTTGTTAATTCAATTGATACGAATAAGCTCAGCGATTACGATATAATTAAGAAAATCCACGATTTCATCTGCAAAAAAACAACCTACGCTTATGAGGCGATGGATTCGCCCTATGCAAACGGCTACGCATTTTCGGCTTACGGCGCGCTTGTTAAGGGCAAATGCGTTTGTCAGGGCTACGCCTCCGCGTTTTACAGGCTGTGCAGGGAGCTCGGCTACAGCTCGCGCGTTGTTATTTCTGACCCTAACAGGGGCAACCACGCGTGGAACATTGTTGAGCTTGACGGAAAATATTATTTTGTTGACTGTACCTGGGACGACCAGGTGCTTGACGAGGGAATAGACGATTTCACCGAGGATTATTATTTTCTGATTAATTATCCCGCAAGCCTTGCGTATGACAACGGCAGCGAGCACGTTCCCGACCCCGAATATTTTGACACGACTTACTATAATAACAAGTACAAAAAATATTACGCTCTCAGCAATTATGACGCAAGCGACCTTTCGCTTATGTCACGAAGCGTTGTTTCGCTTTCGGCTAAAAGCTTCACCTTTGACGGCACGGCGAAAAAGCCCTCTGTTAAGGTTATCAGCGGAAGCGGCGAGGTGCTCAGAAACGGCGCAGATTACACCGTTTCATATTCGGGTAACGTAAACACAGGCAGCCCGTTTGTTTACGTAACGGGCACGTCGGATACGGCGGACGCAACGCACAGAAGGTTTTACATCAAGCCCTCTGCCGCCTCAAAGCCCTCTGCCTCATCAACCGACAGCGGCGTTACTCTTAAGTGGAAGGCAAACGGCGGCGGCGTTACGGGCTACAGCGTTGAAGTTTACAGCGGCGGAAGGTGGAGCGTTGCAAAAAATACAACCGCGCTTTCGGCAACTGTTGACTCGCTCTCTCCCGTAACAAAATATAAGTTCAGAATCAGGGCGTACAAGGATATTTCAAAGCGCAGGTATTACGGCGCTTACAGCGGCGAGCGCACTGTTATGACCAAGCCTAAGAGGGTTTCGGGCGTTATTCTCGGCGCCTCGAAGAAAAAGCTCACCGTCAGCTACAAAAAGGTTAAGGGAAGCGGCTACATCATTCAGTACAGCACCAAAAAGAATATGAAGGGCGCTAAGGAAATTAAGCTTTCAGGCGCAAAAAAGACCTCGCGCACAATCAAAAAGCTCAAAAGCGGGCAGCGGTATTACGTCAGGGTGAGGGCGTTTAAAAAGTATAAGCTTTCGGGCAAAACAAAATACGCTTACGGAAAATGGAGCGCAAAAAAATCAATTAAAGTAAAATAGCACTTGCTAAAGACAGAACAAAATGTTATTATAATAAAAATTATTTCTTAAGGGAGGACGGCTTATGAAGGCTTACGGCGAAAAGTTTGTAAAAGAGGGGCTCACCTTTGACGACGTGCTTCTGATTCCTGCTGAATCAGACGTTACGCCCGATATGGTTGACCTTAAAACAAGGCTTACAAATAACATCACTCTTAACATACCTCTTATGACTGCGGCAATGGATACCGTTACCGAATCTCAGATGGCTATTGCGATAGCGCGCGAGGGCGGAATCGGCGTTATCCATAAGAATATGACTATTGAAGAGCAGGCAACCGAGGTTGACAAGGTTAAGAGGTCTGAAAACGGCGTTATTATGAACCCGTTCTTCCTCTCTCCCAACAATACGGTTAAGGACGCAGACGAGCTTATGGGTAAGTACCATATCAGCGGCGTTCCTATTTGTGAAAACGACGGAACCCTTGTCGGCATTCTCACCAACCGCGACCTCCGCTTTATGACTGATTTCAGCGTAAAGATTGCAGGCGTTATGACCCCGAGAAGCGAGCTCGTTACAGGCCATTCCTCAACAACGCTTGAGGAGGCAAAGAGCGTTCTTATGACAAAGAAGGTTGAAAAGCTTCCGCTTATTGATGAAAACGGAAAGCTCACGGGTCTTGTAACAATTAAGGATATTGAAAAGGCTGTTAAGTACCCGAACACCGCGCGCGATAAGAAGGACAGACTCCTTTGCGCAGCAGCGCTCGGCGTTACTGCTGACGTGCTTGACAGAGCAAAGGCGCTTGCAGACGCAGGCGTTGACTGCTTCGTGCTTGATTCGGCTCACGGCCATTCAAAGAATATTATTGAAAACGTAACAAAGGTTAAAAACGCGTTCCCCGAGATTGACCTTATCGCGGGCAACGTTGCAACCGCAGACGCAACCGAGGCGCTCATCAAGGCGGGCGCAGACGCGGTTAAAATCGGTATCGGCCCGGGCTCAATCTGCACAACGCGAGTTGTTGCAGGTATCGGCGTTCCGCAGATTACGGCTATTTACGATTCAGCCGAAAGAGCTGATAAATACGGAATCCCCGTTATCGCAGACGGCGGTATCAAGTATTCGGGCGAAATCGTTAAGGCAATCGCGGCAGGCGGTTCCGTTGTTATGGTGGGCTCGCTTGTTGCAGGCTGTGAGGAATCCCCCGGTGAAATGGAAATCTGGCAGGGCAGGCAGTTCAAGGTTTACAGAGGCATGGGCTCGCTCGGCGCTATGAATCACGGCTCGGCAGACAGATATTTCCAGAAGGGCTCAAAGAAATTTGTTCCTGAGGGAGTTGAGGGACGCGTACCTTATAAGGGAGCTCTTTCGGACACGGTATTCCAGATGATGGGCGGCCTCCGCTCAGGTATGGGTTACGTTGGCTGTCATTCAATTCCGGAGCTTCGCGAAAAGGCTCAGTTTATAAGAATTACGGGCGCAGGTCTTATTGAAAGCCATCCTCACGATGTATTCATCACTAAGGAGGCTCCTAACTATTCGGGTAATAAATAATTATTACAGGTGATTTAATTGGCAGAACAGTTATCAAGGTGGAAACGGTTTAAACGCTTCTTAAAACGGAATATGACGCCTCTTTGGGCAAAGAGGTTTTCATACCAGGTATTCTCGCTTTTAGTTTCAATTGCAATGGTCGCAGGAGTTGCGGTTTACGCTTTTACAAAATCTTATGACGAAAGAAAGCTGACATTTGTGGACGGATTTACTATTTGCGCGCATACAGGCGCTTTTGACACTGAGGATAATTCAATTGAATCAATTGAAGCTGCTATCAATGGCGGAGCAGATGCCCTTGAGGTTGACGTCAGACAGAGACCGGACGGTACTGTTGTTATGGGTCACGATATTATAACAACCAACAGCGGAGGAGTTGAGCTTGAAACTGCGTTTGATATAATTGAAAAATCAGATATTCATGTCAATCTTGACATTAAGGATATAAAGGCTCTTGACGCTCTTTATGAGCTCATTAAGGCGCACAAGCTTGAAAAGCGCGTTTTCCTTACGGGCATTGAAACGTATCAGGCTAAGGCAGCGGCTGAAAAGTGCCCCGATATTGAGTACTATGTAAACTATATTCCTAACAGAATCAAGATTTTTTCAGAGGATTATCAGGAAAAAATCCTCGGTATGCTTGAGGAAACGGGAGCCGTTGGCATAAACTGTAATCATACATACGCTTCAAGAACGCTTTCCGAGGTGCTTCATAAAAACGGATACAAGCTTTCCGTCTGGACGGTTGACAAGCAGTTTCAGATGAAGCGCGCCCTCGTCAACAAGCCCGATAACATAACAACCCGTAAGGTTAAGGAGCTTCAGTATCTCATTGACCATTGGGGCAAAAAGAAATAGTCACCGGATAAAAAGGCTGTCTCATATGAGACAGCCTTTTTTTAATTAAGAATTAAGAATTAAGAATTGAGAATTGAGAATTTCGGGTGCTGCGCACGGCAATTATAATAGCCGTCTGCAAGAGCATTAATTTTCCGTTTTCCATTCTCAATTCTCCATTAAATTTTATTTTATTTGCTTTTGGTAGAAAGCTAGCGCGGAGTCGATTGCCTCCTGGCCTGATTTGTTGAACGGCTCAAGCACGCTGAAAACGTGGGGGAGCGGCTTGCCGTTTTCGTCGTTGCCGAAATCGTTAAGCTCGCATTCAACGCCCTTTTCCTTAAGGAGCTCATATGCTCTCTTGGTCTGGTCGTGAGCAAGGGAATCGCCGCCCGACGTAATAAGATATGTTGGCGGGAGCTCAGCCTTGTCAATAATCTCAGATAAATCCATATACTCGTATGTAGGCTTGTTTTTGTAATCGCCCCACATAGGCTTGGTGTAAACGCTGAAGGCGCCGCCGTCCTTCATAAACGCAACGGGAGAGGTGAGAAGAAGCGCGTTGGGCTTGATTCCTCCGTCGGTTACGCCGAAAACCTCGCGAAGCTCGGGGCTTGAAAGCAGAGCCGCGGAATAAACAGCCATCTGGCCGCCTGCGGAATCGCCTGTAAGGAGAATGTTTCCGTCGCACGGGTAATTATTCATATTTTTGTTTATCCACTCAAGCGCCGCCGCGCAGTCCTGAAGCTGCTCGTTAACCGTTACGTCAGGAACGAGGCGGTAGCTTATATTAAAAACAACATAGCCCTTGTGAGCAAGCTCAAGGCAGTAATATTCGTTGAGGTTTTTATCTCCGTAAATCCAGCCGCCGCCGTGGATGTCAATAATTGCGGGGAGCTTTTCGCCGTCCTTGAGTCCTTCTGGGTAGTAAACGTCAAGAAGGTGGAAAACGTTGCCGTCGTCAATATAGGGGATATCCTTGTTTTTAACAACGTCCGAGGGCGGAGTCTGAGCAGCGTGCTTAGCGTTATCGCCGTCCTCGCAAAAGCGCCATACCATCTGCATAAGCCTTACAATCGGGTTGTGGCGTATGCTCTTTCCCGAATCGCTCTTGTATTCAACCGTTTCGCTGTACACCATTCCGCCGACTGCGTGATACTTTTCGGTGTCAAGCGACGGGCGCGTTACAATATTTATAAAAATAACCGCAGCAAGCGCTATTGCAACGATAACCGATATTATAATAATCAATGCCTTTTTTCCTTTCGAACGCTTTTTCTTTTCCTTAACCTTTTCCATAAACTATGCTCCT
>CAMOWP010000094.1 GCA_946628455.1 uncultured Clostridia bacterium
AAGGAATGCTCAAACGAATGCTGATTCTGCTTTTCGTTGTGTGCTTTTTGTTTGGAGTTGACGCTTTTCGTATTCTCTATCTTCAGGTTGTCAGGGGCGATGAGCTCTCTGCAAAGGCTGAATCTCAGCAGCTGCTTGATACTGAGGTGTCCGCAATGCGCGGCGTTATTTATGACGACAGCGGAAACGTGCTTGCTCAGTCCGCAACCGTTTGGAATATTTTCATTGACCCCGCCAATATCGATTCAGACGCAAAAAGAACGCTCGTTGTTGATAATCTTGCAAAAATGCTTAAGTTTGACGGCGATGAAAAAAAGGAGCTTCTTGAAAAATCAAAGAAGGATTCACACTATGCAGTAATTGCCGAAAAGGTTGAAAACTCGGTTAAAGAGGAAATTTCAAAGTTTTCAGCCAAGAACAAGCTCGCAAATATCATCGGTATGGAGCAGACAACAAGGCGTTATTATCCTTACGGCAATTTTGCTTCCTCTGTTATCGGCTTTGTCGGAAACGATGAGCAGGGTCTAAGCGGGCTTGAATCGTACTATAACAAGGAGCTTTGCGGAACAAACGGAAGAATTATCACAGTTAAGGATTCAAAGGGCAATAAGCTCCCGACCGATTACGAAACCTCTGTTGACCCGATAGACGGCAATTCGCTTGTGCTGACTATCAACCAGGATATCCAGTATTACCTTGAAAAGGGGCTTCGCCAGACCTTTGCGGATTATAAGTGCAAGGGCGCTTACGGCGTTGTTATGGATTGCAAAACGGGCGCCGTTCTCGGTATGTGCTCTCTTCCCGATTACGATTGTAACGAGCCTTACAAAATAACTAACGAAAAGGCGCTTAAGTATTTTGAGGGCAAGGTCAGGGAAGAGAAGGAAGAGGAAAAGAAAAAACAAAAGGAAAATAAGGAGAGCGACGAGGTTCAGGTTAACGGAACAACCGCCGCTGAAACAACAACCGAAAAGCCTAAAACCTCCGAAGAGGAGGAAAAGGAAATAAAGGCAATGGCTCAGAGCCTTGCTATTCAGAATCAGTGGAGAAACTTTACCGTTTCCGATACGTACGTTCCCGGCTCCGTATTCAAAACCTTTATGTCAAGCGCGGCGCTTGAGGAAAACGTTGTAACACTTGATACCACGTATACCTGCACAGGCGCAATTCAGGTTGCCGACCACACCATGAAATGCCACTATCATCCGGGTCACGGAACGCAGAATCTTACCCAGGGGCTTGAAAATTCCTGCAACCCGTTCTTTATAACAGTAGGACAGAAGCTCGGAGTACATAACTATTTTAAATATTTTGACGCGTTCGGTTTTACAAAGAGAACGGGCATAGACCTGCCCGGCGAGGCTGTTTCACAGTACGTTAAGGAGGAGGACTACGGTATAGTTGAGCTGTCCTCTGCTTCCTTCGGTCAGACAAACTCGTTAACCCCGATTCAGGTTTGCACAGGCATATGCGCTATCGCAAACGGCGGAACTCTGCTTAAGCCCTACATAGTATCCGAAATTAAGGACGCGGACGGCAACACGGTGAAAAAGACAGAAAAAACCGAGGTAAGACGCGTTATAAGCGAAGAGACATCAGCAAAGGTAAGAATGATGATGAAGGCAGTTGTTGACGAGGGTACAGGTAAAAACGGTTACGTTGCAGGCTACCGTGTAGGTGGTAAAACGGGTACGTCAACAAAGCTCGGTGAATCAAAGGCGGGTGAAAAGGATAAGTATATCGTATCCTTCGCAGCTATCGCGCCTGCTGACGAGCCTGAAATAGCAATGCTTATCCTTGTTGACGAGCCGAACGAGGACCTCGGCGGCGGCGCGCTTTGCGCTCCGATTGCGGCTCAGGTTGTTGAGCAGGCAATGCAGGTTAGAAATATTGAGCCGAGATATGACGGCGAAGAGGGCGAAAACAAGGCTGTATCCGCTCCTAACGTTGTAGGCGAGGATGTTGAAAGCGCCAAGAAAACTATTGAAGGCGCAGGCCTTAAGTATAAGATTGTAGGAAGCGGAAATAAGGTGCTTACTCAGTCGCCTGCAGGCAGCTCGTCAATTCCGTCCGGCGGAAGAATAGTGATTTACACAGATAACAGCCAAAAGCAAACTGTAAAGGTACCGGACTTTACCGGAATGACAGTCAGCGAGGCTAACGACACTGCTGCCGAAGCGGGACTGAATATAGAAATTAACGGAAACAATCTGAGCGCGGCTAACGTTGTTGCGTACAGACAGTCGATAGAAAAGAACACTGAGGTCGAGCTCGGCTCAGTTGTAATCGTAACCTTCAAGAGCAATAATTCTGTATTAGATTAGGAGAAAGCAAATGAAATTATCCGAGGTATTAAAGGGCATAGAGGTTAAAAATGAATATACCGATACAGAGATTGCTGAGGTTACTCAGGATTCCCGTCAGGTAGAAAAGGATTACCTTTTTATATGCATAAAGGGCGCAAGCTTCGACGGTCACTCCGTAGCACAGCAGATGCTTGAAAAGGGTGCGGCGGCTGTTGTTGTTGAGCGCGACTTAGGGCTTGATAAGCAGATTATCGTTGAAAACACAAGAGCCGCGCTTTCACCGATTTGCGCCAACTTTTTCGGCAACCCCGCAAAAAGCCTTAAGCTTGTGGGGCTTACGGGCACTAACGGAAAAACCACCACCACCTTCCTCATTAAGCAGATTCTTGAAAACGTAGGCAAAAAGGTAGGGCTTATCGGAACAGTTCAGAATATGGTAGGAGACGAGGTTTATCCCGCTCACTATACAACTCCTGACCCGCACGAGCTTCAGTCCCTTTTCAGAAAGATGGTTGACGCAGGTTGCGAATACTGCGTTATGGAGGTTTCCTCTCAGGCGCTTGCGCAGGGAAGAGTCAACGGCGTGCATTTTGAGGTTGCGGCGTTTACAAATCTTACACAGGACCACCTTGATTACCATAAAACCTGGGAAAATTATTTCGCTTCAAAGCGTATGCTTTTTGAAAACTGCGATATTGCGGTTACAAACGTTGACGATGAATACGGACTTGAAATTGTTAAGGACCTTCCGTGCAGGGTGGTAACTTATTCAGTTAATAATAACAATTCGGATTATACAGCGAAGAACGTTATGTTCTCACCCGAGGGTGTAAAATATGAGCTTGTCTGCGATACAATCGGCAGGGTTGACTGCCCGATTCCCGGCAGATTCAGCGTTTATAATTCACTTTGCGCCGCTTCGGTTGCACTCGTTCTCGGCTTCGGCTTCAAGGACGTGTTAATTGCAATTTCTAAGTCAATCGGAGTAAAGGGAAGAATTGAGGTTGTTCCGACAGATACAGATTACACGGTTATCATCGATTACGCCCATTCACCGGACGGCCTTAAGAATATTATTACCTCGTTAAAGGAAATAGCAAAGGGCAGAGTTGTAACTCTTTTCGGCTGCGGCGGAGACAGAGACAAAACAAAGCGCCCGAAGATGGGAAAAATCGCTGCAGAGCTTTCGGATTTCTGCGTTGTAACAAGCGATAACCCGCGCAGCGAAGAGCCATCGGCAATCATTGAGGATATCCTTGAGGGAATGAAGGATACAAAAACTCCGTACAAGGTTGTTGAAAACAGGGGCGAGGCGATTCGCTGGGCTATGGAAAACGCAAGGAAGGACGATATAATTCTTCTTGCGGGTAAAGGTCACGAAACATATCAGATTCTGCCGACTGGCACGATTCATTTTGATGAGCGCGAGGTCGTTGCAGAGGTGTTGAACAGTAATAAATAAGTAAAAATCAGGAGAGTAAAATGAACAGTACAGCAGCAATAATTATGTCGGCTATAATAGCGTTTGGCGTAACGGCGGCGCTTGGATTTGTGATTATCCCATGGCTGAGAAAGCTTAAATTCGGTCAGACGATTCTTGATATCGGTCCGTCCTGGCATAAGTCAAAGCAGGGAACACCTAATATGGGCGGAATTATGTTTGCAATCGGCATCATCTCAGCCGTAGCTGTAACCTTAATGACAGTATCCCTCACAGGCGGCAAGCTTGAAAGCAGTGCGGCGGACGTTTTAAAGGGCAGGGATTTAGTCCTTGTAATCTCAAGCCTCTGCCTTGCTCTCGGCTGCGGTGTTGTTGGCTTTACAGATGATTTTATTAAAATAAAAATGAAGAGAAACGAGGGCCTCACGGCAAAGCAGAAAACTGCAGGCCAGCTTCTTATGACTGTTGGCTATATCCTCACTCTCTGGCTTTCGCATAACACAACCTGGTACATTCCATTCTTAGGCAACGTTAACTTTGAGGAGAGCGTGTTCAGGGGAATAATCTTCTGGGTTGTTTCAATATTCATAATTTACGGAACTGTAAATTCAGTTAATCTTACAGACGGTATCGACGGCCTTTGCTCGTCAGTTACCGCAACAGTAGCAATAACCTTTATAATTATGTCCTTCTTCCTTGAATTTGAAGGGCTCGGAATAGTTGCGGCAGCGCTTCTCGGCGGTGTTTGCGGCTTCCTCTGCTGGAATTGGAATCCCGCGAAAACCTTTATGGGCGACACGGGCTCACTCTTCCTCGGAGGAATGGTTGCGGCGCTCGGCTTTGCTATCAAGTGCCCGCTTCTGCTTCTGCCAATCGGTATTGTTTACGTTTGCGAAACTATGAGCGATATTATTCAGATTGGTTATTTCAAGCTCACTCACGGAAAAAGAATTTTTAAGATGGCTCCAATCCATCATCATTTTGAGATGTGCGGCTGGAAGGAAAAGAAAATCTGCGTTGTTTTCTCATTTGTAAACGCGCTCGGCTGCACTGTAGCGCTCCTTCTTATGTATTTCGGAACGATTAAAAAATAACTGAATAAGAAAATTTACATTTAATATAATATTAGTAACAGAAAAGAGGTGTTAGTATGTCAGAAAGGCTTGAGCCGCCAAAAAGGTATAACAGAGAAGCTGAAAACAATGAGCCGAGAGAAAGAAAAAAGCCCGCAAGAGAGAGGCGCAGTATAATAAAAACAAGAAATGCAACTCAGCTTAAAAAGTCCGACATACTAACCGTCGGCGGAATGGATATTCCGTTTTTTGCAATTGTAATTGCGCTTGTAACAATCGGTCTTGTAATGCTCTTTTCGGCAACGTATCCCTACGCGCTTCAGAAGAAAAATAATTCATATTATTTCTTTATAAGGCAGCTTGCATTTGCTGTTGTGGGCGTAATAATTATGCTGATTGTTTCCAAAATGAATTACCGCCTTCTGAGAAGGGTTGTCCTGCCGCTGACAGCGGGAACAATCGGCTTGCTCGGTCTGGTGCTTTTTTACCATACAAAAGTAAGCGGCGGCTTCAAACGCTGGATACCGTTCGGCCCCGTAACTATTCAACCCTCGGATATTGCAAAGTTTACTATCGTGGTTTTGCTTGCGGATTATATTTCAAAAAATTACAAGCGTATGAAAAAACCGATAGACGGAGTAGTCAAGCCGCTTGCAATAATTGCCGTGTTCTGCGGTCTTATTTTCCTTGAACACCATAATTCAGGCGTTATTCTTGTGTTCTGTATAGGCGCTGTTATGATGTTCTGCGGCGGCTCAAACTGGAAGCTTTTCGCCGTCGGCGCAGGTTTGGTTATCGCGCTTGCAGTTTTCGTCGTTTTAAATCCAAACGTTATGATGAATTATGCGGGCGAGCGAATTGAAGCCTGGCTCGATAAGGATTTTGACCCTCTCGGCGCAAGATGGCAGACAAACAATTCGCTTTACGCAATAGGCTCAGGCGGATTCTTCGGAGCAGGCCTCGGAAACTCGAAGCAGAAATTCCTTTACGTATCCGAGCCTCAGAATGACTTTATTTTCTCAATAGTTTGTGAAGAGCTTGGCTTTGCAGGCGCGGCGCTGATTATTCTTCTTTTTGCGCTTCTGTTCATAAGAGGGCTTATGATAGCAATGAAATCAAAGGACAGATTCGCGGCGCTTGTAGTTGTCGGTATAGTAGCCCAGGTTGCAATTCAGACAATTTTCAATATTCTGGTTGTAACCGACACAATCCCGAACACAGGCATTGCGCTTCCGTTTTTCTCATACGGCGGTACGTCAATTTTGATGCTTCTGTTTGAAATGGGAGTTGTGCTTTCAATTTCGCGAACAACAAATCAGAGGAAGGTATAAAAATGAGATTTTTATTTGCAACAGGCGGAACGGCAGGACATATTAATCCCGCGCTTGCGGTGGCGTCTTATCTGAAAGAGGAATATCCGGAATGTGAAATCCTGTTTATCGGAACGCCTGACCATATGGAGGCAAGGCTGGTCCCCAATGCAGGCTTTGATTTCAGAACTATAGAAATCAACGGTTTTAAGCGTTCGTTTTCACCTAAGGCTCTTGTTGATAACGTTAAAACAGTCGGCAAGCTTCTTAAATCGGAAAAGGCAAGTAAAAAAATAATTGAAGAATTCAAGCCCGATGTTGTAATCGGCTTCGGTGGCTATGTTTCGGGTCCTGTTCTTCAGGAGGCGGTAAGGCTCGGCATACCTTGCTGTATCCATGAGCAGAACGCTTATCCGGGTATAACAAATAAACAGCTTGCTAAAAGCGTAGATAAGGTAATGCTGACGGTTGAGGATGCAAAAAAACACCTTGAGCCTAAAAATGAGCCGATTGTTACAGGCCTCCCCGTAAGAGGCGAGCTCCTTAAAAAGAGCAAGGCTCAGGCAAGAGCCGAGCTCGGAATTCCCGAGGATAAAAAGCTTGTTCTCTCGTTCGGCGGCTCGCTCGGCGCAGCTCCGCTCAACGACGCAATGCACGGTATATTAACTGAAAATAACGGCAACGTTTACCATATTCATTCAGCAGGAACAAACGGAACTGAATTCCTCAAGCTCCTTGAAAGCGAGGGCTTTGAAAGAGTGAGCGACACAGTTCTCAGAAAAGGCACCTCGGAGGTAAGGCAGTACATAGATAATATGGATGTTTGTATGGCGGCAGCAGACCTTGT
>CAMOWP010000095.1 GCA_946628455.1 uncultured Clostridia bacterium
GCCGATTACAAGCCCGCCGAAGGAGCCGTGCTCAGCCTTCTTTGAGGTTACGCCGAGAATTGTTAAAACGAAGATATAGGTGAGCACCATTTCAACTGCAAGACCTGCGAGATGGGAGCCGTGAACTCCCGCAAGGCCGTTTGCGCCGTATGCGCCCGTCATATCCTCAATCTGTCCCTTGCCGAAAATGAAGGCTAAAATGCCTGTTCCGAGAAGCGCGCCCATAATCTGAGACACAACGTAGCCGATAAATTCGCCGATTTTCATTCCTCCGCTGATTAAAACGCCGAGGGAAACAGCGGGGTTGATGTGGCAGCCCGAGATATTGCCGATGCTGTAAGCCATTGCAACGATTACAAGGCCGAAAGCAAGGGCGGTAAGGATATATCCGCCGCCGTTTTTTGCGTCACAGCCGACAAGCATAGCCGTTCCGCAGCCGAGTGTTACAAGAACGCAGGTTCCGATAAGCTCAGCAAAGAATTTTTTGATGTCCTTTTTCATAAAATCTACTCCTTTAATTAATTTGATGTTTATTCCTATGTATATATTTTAAGTTAAACGTAACCAATTGTCAAGAATATAAAAAGGCGGCATTAAGCCGCCGATAGTATAATTCAGTCACGTAATTTGTTTTGACGAGTCTCACAATAAACACAGCGGTAAGTGCCCTTGCTGTCAGTCAGCCTGAAAATATGGTCAACACTTTCGTTATTGCAGATACAGCGGGGGTTCGGGCACCTGATAACGTTAACGAGCTTTTCGGGAAGAGTGAGCTTATTTTTTTCAATGCGCTTGCTGTCCTTAATAACGTTAACCGTTGCGTCAGGAGCTATAAATGCAACCGAATCAAGGTTTAAATCAATCAGCTCGTTGATTTTGATTATATCCTTAGCGCCGCTTTTATTCGACTTTGCGTTTGTAATAATCGCAACCTGGCAGGAGAGCTTACCGAGCTTAAGAACATTGTAAACATCCATACCGCGCCCTGCGGGGATATGGTCAATAACGTATCCGTTTTCAATTGCGTCTATATTCATAACTGACCTCCCCATTTAAGCAGTGTGATAATAAGCGCCATTCTGATATATTTTCCGTTGAGCGCCTGCTCAAAATACTTTGCGCGCTTATCCTCGTCAACCTCAACGGTAATCTCGTTAACACGCGGCAGAGGGTGCATAATTGTCAGGCTCTCCTTTGCGTTTTCAAGCTTTGCGGGGTCAAGGATAAAGGCGTCCTTGTGCTTTAAATATTCCTCTTCTGAGAAGAAGCGCTCGCGCTGAATGCGGGTCATATAGAGTATGTCAAGGTCGGGCATAACCGCTTCCATATTTTCCACCTGAACGTACTTTGCGCCGCTCGGCTCAAGCACGTCCGTAATAATATAATCGGGAACCTGAAGCTCCTTCGGGGAAATGAGAACGAAGCGGACGTTTTTATACCTGCACATTGCTTTAATAAGCGAATGCACGGTGCGCCCGAACTTTAAATCTCCGCAGAGTCCTAAGGTAAGATTATCAAAAGTTCCCTTCTCTCTGTAAATTGTGAGAAGGTCTGTCAGGGTCTGGGTGGGGTGAGCGTGGCCTCCGTCACCCGCGTTGATAATCGGAACGAGGGTTTTGTTTACGGCAACTCTCGGCGCGCCCTCAAGCGGATGGCGCATAGCGATAATATCAGCATAGCAGGAAACCATTCTGACGGTGTCGGAAACACTTTCGCCCTTTGAGGCGGAGGAGGAGCCTGCGTCGCTGAAGCCGAGGACGTGGCCGCCGAGCTCATACATTGCGCTTTCAAAGGAGAGGCGCGTTCTTGTGCTCGGCTCAAAGAAAAGCGTTGCGAGCTTTTTGCCGTCGCAGATATGTGCGTATTTTTCGCCGTTTTCAATTATATCCGTTGCAAGCGAAATCATTTCATCAATTTCACTGAGGGATAAATCTGTTGTGTCAAGTAAATGTCTCATTTTTATAACTCCATCCACGAGCTGTCGCCCGGATTTTTGAAAAATGCGTTGAGCTTTTTAATATCCTCGTCTTTAATGTAGCCTTCGTCTGCGGCAACCTTTGTGAGCACCTCTGCGTTTGAAAGCGAGTAATTTGTTATATTCGCTTCGCTGAGACGGTCAATGCCCTTCTGCAGTCCGTAGGTGAAGATTGAAACGATTCCGAGCACCTCTGCGCCCGCTTCGCGAAGCACGTCAACAACCTCGATAACCGAGCCGCCCGTTGAGATTAAATCCTCAACAACGACCACCTTAGTGCCCTTTTCGAGTTTGCCCTCAATCTGATTCTGCCTGCCGTGGTCCTTAGCGCCCGAGCGGACGTAGCCCATAGGTAAATCAAGGATTGTTGCGGTTATAGCGGCGTGAGCGATGCCCGCAGTTGAGGTTCCCATAAGCATTTCAGCCTCGGGGAAATGATGGTCGATAAGCTCTGCGAGCCCCTGCTCAACGTCCGTTCTCACGTTGACGTCAGAGAGTGTTAAGCGGTTGTCGCAGTAAATCGGTGATTTGATGCCCGAAGCCCAGGTGAACGGGTCGTCAGGTTTCAGGAAAACGGCTTTGATTGAAAGCAAATCCTTTGCGATTTTTTCAGGTGTGATAAAAAACATATTAGTCCTCCTTGCAGTCTGTAGTCAGTAGTTAAAAGTTAAAAGCTTGCAGGGACGAGCATTGCTCGTCCGAGGCGGGCAACCACATACGGTTTTGCGGGTCGTCGGGGAGATTCCCCTGTTAGGTACTCCCCGCATAACGGGGAGATGTCACGCAGTGACAGAGGGGAGCGTCTACGCTAGTAAAAATGTCACGAAGTGACAAAAGGGTCTGGCGTCCGCTCCAAGGAGCCGACCCCTACAATTGCCGTGCGCAGCACCCGAAATTGTTAATTGTTAATTCTTAATTCTTAAATTCTTTAATGCAACGGCGGTAAGCCGCAACGGGGTCGTCAGCCTGGGTTATCGGTCTGCCGACTACGATATAATCCGAGCCGATTTCCTTTGCCCTTTCGGGAGTTGTTACTCTTACCTGGTCGCCAACCTCACCGTCAGCAAAGCGCACACCGGGAGTAACCGTCATAAATTCTTTTCCGCAGGCAGCCTTTACCATACCTGCTTCAAGAGGCGAGCAGACTACTCCGTCAAGCCCTGCCGTCTTTGCGTTTTGGGCGTACTTAACTATTGTATCGTTAATTGAAGCGTTAATCAGGAGCTCGTTTTGCATTCTCTCCTCGCTTGTTGAGGTGAGCTGAGTTACAGCGATAAGAAGCGGCCTTGTGCCGTCCTCGCGCGTTAAGCCCTCAAGCGCCGCCTTCATCATATCAATTGTTCCTGCGGCGTGAAGATTGGTCATATCAACGTCAAGCTCCCTTAAAACAGCCATTGATTTTTTAACCGTGTTCGGTATATCGTGAAGCTTTAAATCGAGGAAAATCTTATGTCCCCTTTTCTTGATTTCGCGGACGATTGAAGGTCCCTCGGCATAGTAAAGCTCCATTCCGATTTTTACAAAAGGCTTCTCCTCGGTGAATTTATCGAGGAAAGCGAAGGTTTTTTCTGCGCTGTCAAAATCGCAGGCAATGATTACGTCTTTTCCCATATAGCGCTCCTTTCTGAAGGGGCGAGCATTGCTCGTCCTTTTTGCGGGAGGGCGCTGAGACCCTCCCCTACAATTTTGCGGGACGTCGGGGACGCCGTCCCCTACATTTTGCGGGACGTCGGGGACGCCGTCCCCTACAATTTTCAATTTTACGCAATTCCTATAATATCGGAAAGCTTATCTATTTTAAGCTTTTCGCATTCTGCGGGAAGCTGTTCGATTATCTCCTTGCAGGCGTAAGGGTTAACGAGGTTAGCCGCTCCGACCTGAACTGCGGTTGCGCCTGCCATCATCATTTCAATTACGTCCTTTGCAGTTGAAACTCCGCCGCAGCCCATAACGGGAATACCGCACGCCTTTGAAACCTGGTAAACCATCCTCAGCGCAACGGGGAAAACGGCGTCTCCGCTGAAGCCGCCCATTTTATTAGCGATAACAGGCTGCCTTCTTTTTATATCAATTCTCATTCCGAGCAATGTGTTTATAAGGCAGATGCCGTCCGCGCCCGCCTCCTCGCACGCTTTGGCGATTGAAACTATATCCGTGACATTGGGGCTGAGCTTGATGAAAACGGGCTTTGTTGCAACAGCCTTGACAGCCCTCGTTACCTCAGCCGCGCTTTTCGGGTCTGTTCCGAAGCTCATTCCGCCGCCGTGAACGTTAGGGCACGAAACGTTGACCTCAAGAATTCCCACCTGCTCCTCCTTATCAAGAAGCGCGCAGGTGTAGGCATAATCGTCAACCGAAAAGCCCGAAACGTTTGCTATAACCTTTTTGTGAAAATACTCCTTCATCTCGGGCAGCTCGTGCTCGATAACATGGTGAACGCCCGGATTCTGAAGCCCGACGGCGTTTATCATTCCGTTTTTGCACTCGGCTATTCTCGGGGTGGGATTGCCGAAGCGCGCCTCTTTAGTAGTTCCCTTGAAGGAGAAGGAGCCGAGAATATTTATATCGTAAAAATCCTTGAATTCCCTGCCGAAGCCGAAGGTGCCCGAGGCGGGAACAACGGGGTTATCCATTTCAAGCCCTGCGAGATTTACGCTTAAATCTACCATACTATCTCCTCCCTTTCAAGCACGGGTCCGTCCTTGCAGATTCGCTTGTAGCCGTATTTCGTTTTGCACGAACAGCCCATACATGCGCCGAAGCCGCAGCCCATACGCTCCTCAAACGAATACTGACCGCTTGTTTTAACAGCGCTTTCAATCGCCCTGAACATGGGCATAGGGCCGCAGGTGTAAAAATAGTCATACTCAACGCCCTTCATGGCGTCCGTAACGAAGCCTTTAACGCCGTATGAGCCGTCAGCGGTTGCGACAATAACCTTGCAGCCGAGCGCCTTGAATTCCTCCTCAAGGAAGATTTCGTCAGCGGTGTTGAAGCCGAGGATGACGGTTGGCTTTTTACCGTTTTCAACAAGCTTTTCAGCAAGGTTATAAAGCGGAGGCACGCCTACGCCGCCGCCGATGAGAAGCGGCTTTTCGGTATTTTTAAGCGCGTAGCCGTTGCCGAGGCCGCAGAGAACGTCAAGCTCCTCGCCCGCTTTCATTTGGGACATCTGCTCAGTTCCCTCGCCTACTACCTTGTAGATTATAGTTATTGTGTTTTCATCGTAATCGCAGACGGAAATCGGCCTCCTGAGGAATCTGCCCTCAAGCTGAATGTTTATAAACTGCCCCGGCTTTGTGAGCTTTGAGGTGTCGCCCTCAAGGAGCATTTTATAAACGTCCTTCGCGATTTTTGTGTTTTCAAGAATTTTGTACATAGTTGTTCCTTTTAGTAGGGACGAGCATTGTTCGTCCGAGGTTTGCGGGTCGTCGGGGACGCCGACCCCTACAATGAGTGTGAGCGAAGCTCACCCTTAATTCTTAATTCTTAATTCTCAATTCCGTAAGACATTCCAACGGGTCGTCGGGGACGCCGACCCCTACAATTCAATAACTACTCTGCGTCGATTGTGGAAACTCCAAGTGTGATTTCCTCAAGCACGTCAAGCAGCACCTTAACCGTGTCAAGCGAGGTGAACATAGTTACGTTGTTATCAACCGCCGCTCTTCTGATTGAGGAGCCGTCGGAGTGGCTGTCGCCCGCGTTTATGTCAATTGTATTTATAACGTATGCGATGTGACCCTGGCGGAGAGCGAGAAGGATTTCATCGCTTTCGTCAGCTGTCAGCTTATGGCGGATTCTCGTTCTGATTCCGTGCTCCTTAAGATACTTTGCCGTTCCCTCCGTTGCCTCAATGTTGAAGCCGAGGTCATAGAATCTCTTAATAAGCGGAAGCGCCTTCGGTTTATCGGCGTCGGCAATAGTTGCAAGCACTGTTCCGTAGTTTGCAACGTTCATTCCGCTTGCCTGAATTGCCTTGTAAAGCGCGCGGGTCAGGCTTCTGTCATAGCCGATAGCCTCGCCCGTTGATTTCATTTCGGGTGAAAGGTAGGTGTCCATTCCCTTGAGCTTGCTGAAGGAGAACGCAGGCGCTTTAACGTACCAGCGCTTCTTCTCCTTCGGGTAAACCTCGGTGTAGCCCTGCTCCTTAAGCGAGTGGCCTAAGATTACCTGGGTTGCAATGTGCGCCATCGGGTAAGAGGTTGCCTTTGAGAGGAACGGAACCGTTCTTGACGAACGCGGATTTACCTCGATTACAAATACGTCGTCGTTACTGTCAGCAATAAACTGAATGTTATAAAGCCCGATTATTCCGATTGCCCTTCCGAGCTTAACTGTGTAATCAATAATTTTCTCCTTGACATTATCGGAAACGGAGAAGGTCGGGTAAACGGAGATACTGTCTCCAGAGTGAACGCCCGTTCTTTCAACGTGCTCCATAATGCCGGGGATGAAAACGTCCTCGCCGTCGCAGATAGCGTCAACCTCAAGCTCCTTGCCCATAATGTATTTATCAACGAGAACGGGCTGCTCGGTGTTAATTTCAACGGCAGTCTGAAGGTAATGCCTGAGGCTTTCCTCGCTTGCAACAATCTGCATTGCCCTGCCCCCGAGCACGAAGGACGGACGAACGAGAACGGGATAGCCGATGCTTTCGGCAACTCTTACGCCTTCTTCAATATCCGTTACCGCAAGGCCCTTCGGCTGCGGAATGCCGAGGTCATTCATAACCCTTTCAAACGAGTCTCTGTTTTCGGCTCTGTCAATAGCCTCAACGTCCGTTCCGATAATGGGAACGCCGAGCGCGTCAAGCGGAGGCGCAAGGTTAATCGCAGTCTGGCCGCCGAGGGATACCACGATTCCGAGCGGCTTTTCAAGCTCGATAATATTCATAACATCCTCAACCGTAAGCGGCTCGAAATAGAGCTTGTCAGACGTTGTATAGTCTGTTGAAACGGTTTCGGGGTTATTATTTATGATAATT
>CAMOWP010000096.1 GCA_946628455.1 uncultured Clostridia bacterium
GTTGAGTTGTTACCGCCGCCGTGGTCAGCGTGGAGCATAAGGCAGATATCAAGAAGATGAGCTTCCTCCTGAGTGTATTCCTTATTCGGCCTGAGCTGGCGCAGGATATATTCTGCGGTTGAGATATTCTTCCTTACGGGGTGAATATACATTGACTTATTGTAAAACGCCCTTCTTTTAACCTGGTAAGCGGTGTTCATAATGCTTGGGAACTGAGCAACAAGCTGCAGGCTCTGCCTTAAAACGTTAACCTCCGAGGTATCGTCAGGGTTTTCGTCAAAGGAGTAAAGCGCCATTACGCACCTTGCCATTTTGTTCATTATATCCTTTGAAGGATGCTTCATAATGATATCTTCAACAAATTCATCAGGAAGAGTTCTGCACTCTCCGATTACCTCTTTGAACGCGTAAAGCTGAGACGGTGTGGGAATTGAGCCGAAGATAAGAAGCCATGCAACCTCCTCAAAGCCGTATCGCTCGTCGTCGATACAGCTTTCGATTATATCCTCAACATTGTAGCCTCTGTATAAAAGCCTGCCCTCTTTTGCTACGCGCTCACCGTCGAGAATATAATAACCCTCAACCGAGCAGACTCTTGTAAGCCCTGCCATAACTCCCGTTCCGTCAGGATTTCTGAGGCCTCTTTTAACCTCATACTTATCAAATTTGGTAGGGTCAATGCTGTTATTTTTATTAAGCTCCTCGCAGAGCGTTGAAAGCGCCTCCATAGAAATGGGCGAAATATAATTTGACGGCATATCAAATCCCCTTTCGCAATATATTGTTAATGGCGTAAGCTCATACTCCGTAAATGCTTAAACTTACCCATTTTAATTATCTTTATAGAAATTATATTATACATAATTTTTATATTAATGTCAAGAAAGGGAGAGGCTATGAAAAAGTTTCTTGTTGTTCTTATAATAGTTGCCGTGCTCACCTTCGCCGTTCCGTTCATATCTCTTATCAGCGACAGCAATAAAGGCTCAGGCGGAAAGGAAAGTGATGAAATAGTTACGATTTTCAGCGGTGAGGATAATAAAAGCTAAGGCATATCAACATATCCGCTGTTTTCATCAACCTTGATTTCAGGGAGCGAAGCGCTTTTGTTTATAAGGTAATCGTTAACGGTGACAAGGCGCTTTTCAGCCTTCAGCTCCTTGCAGATTCCGTCTATGGGAACGCGCTCGTTTCTGAAGCCGCACTCAAGCACCTTGTATGCCTTTTCGCTTTTTGCAAGCAGCATATCACAGCGGATATTTTTATTGCTGAGAAGCTCGTTTTCAAGCGCCTTGATGTCGTTTTCATTATTAAATCCGCTGCCGATAACAAGCAGCTTTGCCTGGCCTGCGAAAAGGCTGTCAGGCATAGTTTTTATGAGGCTTTGCGTAGCCTCGGCAAGCGTTTTCCCTCTGCCCTGTGCGTTTGCCGTAAGCGAGGAATTGAGCCCTTCATTTTTGCCCGAGCCCTTATTTAAATCAAGATACTGAACTGTTAATATAATTTCGCCGCCCTCCCTGTCAAGCGCTATTCCCTGAACGACGCTCATATCGCTTATCATCTTCCCCGCGGAGCAGCCCGAGAGAAAAAGCGCAAGGATAAAAGCAGCGGCTAAAGCTTTAATATATCTCATTTTTTCACCCTCACAAGTAAAGCCGAAAGCTTTAAATAAAATGCGCTGAGCATAGGCGCTGTAAACATAATATCAAGCTTGTTATAGCTTCCGATTACACCGAGCTGAAATGCAGTAAAAACGGGATAGCAGTAATGTTTAACAGCGCTGCCGAGAAGCATGGCGCAGACTGCGTACATAGCCGCTGCGGCGGCATATGAAAGCGCCACGGAAAGAGCAAGCGCTCTTTTTTTATTGCCCTTAACGTTTTTTGAAAGCCTGAAATAAAGAACCGGGATATCAAGCGATTTGATAATATTAAGCGGCGAAAAGCCCTCAGCCCTGACATACCACGAAGCAGGGCTGCAGGCTTTTAAATTGCTCAGTATTCCGATTAATATCATAACAGACAGCGCCGCAGCGCAGAGCCCTGATATTCTTGCAACGGTTTCTACGCCGAGCCTTGCTGTGTAAAGCACCGCTAAAGCTATTACGGCAACCGAAAGGAGCGACGAAACGCCTATAATAACTGCGTTTTCCTTAAAATCCGAAACGGAAAAGAACGAGACAAGCGCAATTATTATGCAAAGAAAACAGGCTGCTTTTTCCCGAATTTCAGTTCTTTTCAGCTTATCAGCAAGAACGTATGCAAGAGCGCTTAAGCCTGAGGTTAGCGCAAGCTGAGCAAAAAAGCTCTCAAGCGTTATCTCGCCCGTTATCATAAGCCCCGCGAGCCTTGAGGAAAAAAGTATACAAAAAAGCTGAGGAGATGAAATTCTTTCTTTTTTTGTGCTATTCATCCGCGCCCTCCAGAGAATTAACTCTCACTTTTCTTTTTGCGAGCTTTTTCCAGCCTTCCCTGAAAACCGTATCGCCGACAGAGGAAACGGTCAGCGGGGAGAGCGGAGCGCTGTACGGCACGCCGTAAGACGAGAGCGAGCAGATGTTTGCATACATAACACACATACCGATTGTCAGCCCGTAAAGCCCCGTCATCCCCGCAAGAATTACAAACGCTATTCTGAGCACGGCAACACGTTCATAAAGCGGATAAACAACGTAAGACGAAATAGCAGTAAGCGCCACGACAACGAGCATTGGCTCGCCGATAATTCCCGCCGAAACCATTGCCTCGCCTATTACTATTGCGCCGATAATTGAAACTGCATGGCCGATTGATTTCGGCAGCCTCAGCCCCGCCTCACGCATTATTTCATATAAAATATGAATTAAAACCGCTTCAATAACTAGCGGAAACGGCGTTGTGTCCTCGCTTGAGGCGATGATATAAAGCAGCGTGGTAGGTATCATCTCCTGATGAAAGGTTCCGATTGCAACGTAAAGCGCAGGCAGAAAAAGCGAAATGAGAAAGCTGAAATATTTAAGGAGGCGCACGAACGAGGAATAATAAGGAGGGTTATTATAATCGTCAAGCGAGGAAAAATTATCCGTAAAAAGATAAGGGGTAAACATAACAAACGGAGTTCCCTCAACCATTATGCCAACCCTGCCCTCAAGGAGCTTTGAGGCGAGAACATCGGGGCGCTCCGTGTTGCCGACTGCCGAAAAAACAGAGGCGGGCTTTCCCTCAATAAAGGCGGCAAGGCTCCCGTAATCAGAGACAAGCTCAAGCGGCGCGGCTTTAAGCCTTTTTTCAATTTTCTCAACCGTTTTCATATCGGCAGAGCTTTTCATATACGCGATAACAACGGGCGTGGGCGCGGTCTTTCCGAGCTTAATCTGCTTAAGCTTCAAATCCGGCGTTTTAACGCGCTTTCTGAGCAGCGCCTTATTATCGTTAAGCGTTTCAACAAAGCATTCCTTTGCGCCTTTAACCATTGATTCATTAGTCGGCTCATCGGTTGTTCGCCTGCTCCAGCCCTGAACGCCGAAGGCGAGCGCCGTTTTACAGCCCTCAAGGCAGAAAACGAGAAAGCCGCTCATCAAATAGAAATAGCAATCCTCAAAGGTTTCAGCTTCGTTTATTTCGAGAGAGCCGACTGCGCACCTTTTTATTTTTTCAAGATGCTCATTGTCGCTGGTGAAGCTGAGGGAGCTTTTGAGAATAGGCTCGGTTACGGCTTCGCTTAGCTGAAGGGAGTCAACAAGCCCGTCCATAACGCAGAAAAAAGCCCTCCTTTTATTGACCTCTGCTTCGCGCAGCAAAAAATCCGAGCAATCGGAAAAATCCGATTTAAACGCTTCTCTGTTCAGTTCAAAATCGCTGTAAAGATACATTTTATCACCTGTATTATTATTGAAAAAACTGAGAATAATATACACGGTGATACTATGACTATAACGATTATCAGAGCGATAATAATTTACTTTTTTGTTGTTCTTGCAGTACGGATTATGGGACGGCGGCAAATAGGCGAGCTTTCAACGCACGAATTTGTTATAACAATCCTCATAAGCGCGGTTGCAACAGTTCCGCTTGAGGATAACGAAATACCGCTGACAAATTCCCTTTTGCCGATTTTAATTCTCATAAGCCTTGAAATTATTCAGTCCGCGCTCTCGATGAAATCCGAAAAATTCAGAGGACTTTTTGAGGGCAAGCCGATTTTTATAATCAAAAACGGACGGCTTATTCAGAGCGAGATGAGGCGGCTCAGGCTGACTATGGACGATATACTCGACAATTTACGGCAGCAGAAAATTTTTGACATTTCAGAGGTTAAGAACGCCGTTGTTGAGCCCAACGGAAAGCTTTCAGTTCAGAAAAAGGACGACGGGGATTCCTTCACAACGCCGATAATAACAGACGGTCAGCTTGCAACCGAATACTTTGGAAAGAATGAAATTGAAAAGAGCGAAATAGAAAGGCTTTTGAAGAAAAATAAGCTCGCCGCGGAGGAGCTGATGCTTCTCACTCTCGGCGAAAACGGCGAGCTTTACTATATAAAAAAGGAGAAGAAATGAATTGAAAAGAGTCTGGTTTGCGGTTATATTCCTTTTTGTTCTGCTTGTGCTTTGCTTTGCCGAGCAGCATTTTATCAATAATTTTTACAGCGAAATGTCCGAGCGGGTGGACGCCGCGATTGAATATCAGAAAGTTGGAGACGGCCGGCTTGAAAGTGCTGTTGAGGAAATAAAGGACTACTGGTTTAAGAATAACGATTTGATTTTCACGCTGACTAATCACGGCGTTCTCGATATGCTTTCGGCTGATATACGCTCGCTTGAAACGAGTGAGCTTGAAAATGATTTGAACGAGGTCAAGGCAATGCTTAACGTATTTTACGAAAATCAGAGAATAACCTTTGCAAACATATTTTAAAGGGAGGCAGCGCCTCCCTTTTTGTTTTAATTATTTTAATTCAAATGACAATACTTTTTTGCCCTCACTCTGCGGAGCGTAAATATAATTTCCTATATAAGTTACGCGGTCAATATAATCCTCACGTCCGCTGTCAAGGCTTTCAAGCTCCAGCTTTCCGTTATTTGCTCTTACAACAGCAATTGCGTTATGAATATCGTCATCATCGTCATAGCTGTAATACGGAACGGCAAAATAGCCTTTATCGCGGTTTATGCAGATTGCCTTATGGTCATTCTGAGCAGGGCTGTCGCAATCGTGAAGCTCCTTTTCGGCGAGCACCTTCGGCTTATTCTTATCGCTTATATCAAAGAGAACGAATTTGAGTCCGTTAGTCTGTACTCCGCCGAACTCGTTTTCCCTCGTTGAAAACCCTATTCCGAGAAGAGTGTTTTCATCAACGGGAGTAAGCGTTGTTGAAAAGCCGTCAATCTTAACCTCGCCCGTTATTTCGGGATTTTTCGGGTCTTTAAGGTCGATTATAAAAAGCGGGTCGGTCTGTTCAAAGGTTATAACATACGCCGTATCGCCGATATATCTTACCGCTTCAATATGCTCTCCCCTTGCAAAGCCCGAAATGTTTGAGATTTCTCTGAGGTCTTCATCAAGAACAAAGAGATAGTTTTTATCCTTCCCGTCATCGTCCCAGTTTCTTGCGGTTGTTGCAATTCTGAGTTTTCCGTCATTTTCGTCAAGAGAGAACTGGTCGTTAACGCTTCCTTTAACCTTTGCGCTCGCTTTCAGCTCAATATCGGTTTTATCAAAAGAATACTTGATAATCTGCGTTTTTTCGCGGTCAGGCATTTCATAGTCATAATAATCCAAATTGTATTCCGTTCCTGCGAGATAAAGATGATTTTCATTGCAGTAAACGTTATCCGACGCGCCGAGGAGCGCCTTAGTTTTCTGCTTTGAATTCTTTTTTGAATCAACGCCGACAGCGCCGATTACGGCATAGCTCGGATTTTTTGAATCCTCAACATAGCTTATATCCTCAACAGGAAGTTTCTCTTCAGCTCCGTCTGCACAGCGAAC
The DNA here is from genome assembly GCA_946628455.1 of uncultured Clostridia bacterium. Classification (GTDB taxonomy): domain Bacteria; phylum Bacillota; class Clostridia; order Oscillospirales; family Acutalibacteraceae; genus Eubacterium_R. The sequence continues at coordinate 5,970 of CAMOWP010000096.1, forward strand.
ATACGGAATGAAATCTTTTTTATAATAGTACTTTGCATAGTTTGAGATTACATAAACCGTGCCGTCATAGAGCCTTGCGGTTGAATAAGCGCCCGACTGAGAATATTCGTTAACAAGCTCGGGCTTTTCAATGTTGCTGAGATTATAGGTGTTTACAAATGTTACCGTCTCGGGTTCATAGCCTATCTTATCCTTATAATAATTTCCGATTACGATAAGCTTTCCGTCCGTAAGAAACATATCCTCAAAAAAGTGCGAGCTCTTAGGAACAATAGTTGAAACGAGCTTCGTTTTTCCGTTATCCGCCGAATATATTCTTATTTCGGTTTCTTCTTCATCCCAAAGATAGTAAATATATTTTCCGTCGGTTTTTATTCTGTCTGCTTCGTCAACGGAAGCAACCTGAACGTTAGTTTTTCCAAAGCTTGTCTTTACGCTTGACGAAGTTCCGTCAGCAGCGCTTTCCATAGCTACATCGTCGCTCTTTGCAAACTCCTTTCTGATAATGCCGAAGGCGCCGCCTTTCTGTTCAGGCATAATATCCTTCATTGTTTTTTCAAGCTCGTCATAGCTTGAAAAATACTTTATGCCTTCAATATTCGCCGCTTCGGAAATTTCAGGCTTATTATTTTCATCAACAAGCTTTTGCCTGTAATTATTACCCACAGCAACGCCTGAAATGAAAACCGCAAGGCAGGCAACGGCTGCAACAGCCGCCTTAAAGCCGCGTTTATTCTTTTTCAGCTTAACTATATTATTTACGTTCTTTTTATCGAAGCTCTCCTGAATTCTCTCAGCGCTGAGCGATTCGGGAGCTTTAACGTTTTCCTCTTCAAACTTAGAGGCGATAAAATCAAAATCATTATTCTTCATATCTATCCCT
>CAMOWP010000097.1 GCA_946628455.1 uncultured Clostridia bacterium
GAGAAAGGAAATTTATTATGTCATACAAATTTGAAACCTTACAGCTCCACGTTGGACAGGAAACACCGGACCCTGCGTCAGACGCAAGGGCAGTACCGATTTATCAGACAACATCATACGTATTTAAAAACAGCGACCACGCCGAGGCAAGATTCAATCTTTCCGACGCAGGTAATATTTACGGACGTCTTACAAACTCAACGCAGGGCGTCTTTGAGGCGAGAATTGCGGCTCTTGAGGGAGGCGTTGCGGCTCTTGCAACAGCAAGCGGCGCTGCTGCGGCGGCTTACACCTTCCAGGCTCTCGCCCATTCGGGAGACCATATTGTTGCGGCTAAGACTATTTACGGCGGAACGTATAATTATCTTGCGCACACCTTCCCGCTTCACGGGGTTGAGACTACCTTTGTTGACCCTGACAATGTTCAGAATTTTGAAAACGCAATTCAGGAAAACACAAAGGCAATCTTCATTGAATCACTCGGTAATCCCAATTCAAATATTATTGATATTCAGGCTGTTGCCGATATTGCTCACGCGCACAAAATTCCGCTTGTTATTGATTCAACCTTTACAACGCCTTATCTTCTGCGTCCGATTGAATACGGCGCAGATATAGTAGTTCATTCCGCAACCAAATTCATAGGCGGTCACGGAACAACCCTCGGCGGCGTTATAGTTGACAGCGGAAAGTTTGACTGGAAGGCTTCGGGAAAATTCCCGCATATTGCAGACGCAAACCCGAGCTACCATGGCGTAAGCTTTGTTGACGCGGTAGGTCCTGCAGCGTTTGTAACATATATCAGAGCGATAATTCTTCGCGATACAGGCGCGGCTATCTCTCCGTTCAATGCGTTCCTTCTTCTTCAGGGAACAGAAACGCTTTCACTCAGAGTTGAAAGACACGTTAAAAACACAAAGAAGGTGCTCGATTACCTTAAAAAGCATCCGCTCGTTGAAAAAATCAACCACCCGAGCCTTGATGCTAAATACGTTGATTTATATAATAAGTATTTCCCGAACGGCGCAGGCTCGATATTTACTTTTGATATAAAGGGCGGCGAGAAGGAGGCAAAGGCGTTCATTGACGCGCTTCAGATTTTCTCAATCCTCGCAAACGTGGCAGACGTTAAGTCGCTCGTTATTCACCCTGCAACAACAACCCACTCACAGCTTTCAGCTGAGGAGCTTGCAGACCAGGGCATATATCCGTCAACAATCCGTCTTTCAATAGGAACGGAGCATATTGACGATATTATTGCAGACCTCGACAATGCGTTCAAGGCTGTTGAAAATTTATAAATTCACTCTCTGTAATTCCTATATATTCCTGAAAGCGAAACGGACAGCCCTTATGAGCTGCCCGTTTTGTTTTTGTTTTATCTTGCTTTAGTTTCGATTTCTTCTGTGATTCTCTTAACGAATTCGTCAATTGTTGTTGCGCCCTCGTCGCCGTTCTTTCTTGAACGCACTGAGATTGTTCCCGCCTCTATATCCTTATCGCCGACAAGAATCATATACGGAATTTTTTCCATCTGAGCGCTTCTGATTTTGAAGCCTACCTTTTCGCTTCTGTCATCGAGCTCGCAGCGAACGCCTGCCGCTTCAAGCTTGCTCATCATTTCTCTTGCGTAATCCTGATGTCTGTCCGCAATCGGGAGGAATTTAACCTGAACAGGAGCAAGCCAGGTCGGGAACGCGCCCATCGTTTCCTCAATAAGATAAGCCATAAATCTGTCAAGCGAGCCGAGAATAGCTCTGTGAAGAACAACGGGAGTGCGCGGAGTGTTGTCTTTATCAATATAGGTAAGGTTGAATTTTGCAGGGAGGCAGAAATCAAGCTGACAGGTTGAAAGCGTGTATTCTGCGCCGACTGCAGGCCTTACGTTAACGTCAAGCTTCGGGCCGTAGAAGGCAGCCTCGCCGATTTCCTCCGTATAATCGAGCTCAAGCGAATCAAGAACATCTCTGAGAGCGTCCTCAGCTGTGTTCCACATCTCGTCGTCATCGTGGTATTTTTCCTTGTCCGCAGGGTCGCGGAGCGAAAGCACAAGGCGGTAATCAGTAATTCCGAAATCCTTGTAGGTTTCAAAAATAAGGTCAACAACCTTTGCAAACTCCTCTTTAATCTGCTCGGGAGTAACAAAAAGGTGAGCGTCATTCTGGCAGAAATGGCGTCCTCTTTCAATTCCCTTGAGAGTACCGGAAGCCTCAAAGCGGAAATCGTGTGCGATTTCGCCGATTCTGATAGGAAGGTTTCTGTAGGAATGAGGCTGGTTAGCGTAAATTCTCATATGGTGAGGGCAGTTCATCGGACGGAGAACGTAGGTGTCCTCCTCAACCTCCATAGCGGGGAACATATTGTCCTTGTAATGGTCCCAGTGGCCAGAGGTTTTGTAAAGATTAACCGTACCTACGCAAGGTGTGAGAACGTGCTGGTAGCCTGAAGCGATTTCCTTATCTCTGATATAGTTTTCAAGGATTCTCCAGACTGTGTAGCCCTTTGGCAGGAACATCGGCATACCTCTGCCTACAAGCTCGTCAGTCATAAATAAGCCGAGGTCGTGGCCTAATTTTCTGTGGTCTCTGAGCTTAGCCTCCTCAAGGCGTTTTAAGTATTCGTCAAGCTGGTCCTTCTTCGGGAAAGCGATACCGTAAATTCTCTGTAAAGCCTTGCCCTTTGAATCGCCGCGCCAGTATGCTGCGTTATTGCTGATGAGTGCAAATGCATTGCCCTTGATTGTTCCCGTTTTGAAAACGTGAGGGCCTGCGCAAAGCTCGGTGAATTCGCCCTGCTTGTAAAAGCTTATTGCCTCGCCCTTGTCAGCGTGCTCCTTAATAAGCTCAACCTTGTAAGGCTCGCCCTTTTCCTCCATAAGCTTTATAGCCTCGTCAACGGGAAGCTCAAAGCGCTCAAGCTCAAGGTTTTCCTTAACGATTTTCTTCATCTCGGCTGTTATTCTTTCAAGGTCGTCGGGAGTGAAGGTCTCCTCAACGTCAAAGTCATAGTAAAAGCCGTTTTCGATAGCGGGGCCGATTGTGAGCTTCGCCTCGGGGTAAATCCTTTTAACAGCCTGAGCCATAATGTGGGAGGCGGTGTGGTTAAACGCCTTCTTGCCGTCCTCGTCATCAAAGGTGAGAATTTCAAGCGAGCAATCATCGCTGATGAGAGTTCTCAGGTCGGCAACCTCGCCGTCAATTTTGCAGGCGCAGGCGTTTCTGAAAAGCCCCATTGAGATATCCTTTGTAATATCCGCAGCGGTTTTAGCCTCGGAATATTCAAGAATACTGCCGTCTTTTAATGTAATCTTCATAGTTTTTCCTCCGTTAATTATTGTAGGGGAGGGTCTCTGCGCCCTCCCGAGCGTTGCAACCCAAAAAAATAAGCACCCCGAATCAGGGTGCAAAAATTACACGGTTCCACCTGAATTACGCACAGTGCGTCACTCAAAGCCTTTAACGCAGGCGAACGTCAGAGCATTTCCTCTCCGCACTCAAGGGCGGTAACAGCAATTCCTCCGCACGTTCTCACACCTGCCGAACGCTCTCTGTAGCTTTAAAACAGCTGCCTTGTCCCTCTCAAAGCTTTAAATATCGAAAATATAATAGCACCGATTCACGCCTTTGTCAAGCGGTGAATTATGGTTGACATCTCATTAATTATGATGTAATATATATTTAACTTGATAAGTCAGGGGTGCTGAGAAAACTCGGCTGAGATTATACCCTCTAACTCGTTCGGTAATGCGAACGCAGAAGGACGTTGTATGAATTCAGGCACTCCGTATTTTGCGGAGTGCTTTTGACTTATAAGTAATAATCAAAAGGAGAAGAAATATGAAAGCAAGCATTGCAATTCAGGTTTTGCCTCAGGTTGACAGCGAGGATGAGCTTATCCGCATTGTCGACGAGGTAATTGCCTACATCAAAAGCACGGGGCTCAACTGCTACGTTGGTCCGTTTGAAACAACTGTTGAGGGCGAAAGCTACGATGAGCTTATGGAAATTGCCGCAAACTGCCAGAAGGTGGCAATCAAGGCGGGCTGTGAAAGCGTAAGCTCGTATATCAAGGTGGTTTACTGCCCTGAGGGCGAGGTGCTCACAATTGACAAAAAGGTTACGAAGCATCACCAATAAATCGTTTCCGCCGTTTATAACTATCGTAGTTGTTATAGCGATATGGTTTGCGGTCTGCGAGGGCGAGGTCGTGCCTGCGTTTATGCTTCCTTCGCCCGCGGCGGTTGCAAAGGCGTTTGCCGAAAATATCGGCTATATGGCAAAGGAGTCGCTTTATACTATGCAGGAGGCAGTTTACGGCCTCCTTGCGGGAATCGCAATCGCCTTTATTCTTGCAACGCTGATGGATAAATTCGATTTCTTATACAAAGCCTTTTATCCGTTGCTTGTAATAAGCCAGACCATACCTACCATTGCAATCGCGCCTCTGCTCGTGCTGTGGATGGGCTACGGTATGGCGCCGAGGATTACGCTTGTTATTATAACAACGTTTTTCCCGATTGCGATAGGCCTGCTCGACGGTTATAAAAGCGTGGATAACGACAACGTAAATCTTATGCGCTCGATGGGCGCAAATAAAATTCAGATTTTCCGCCACGTAAAGCTGCCGAGCGCCGTTCCGTCGTTTTTCTCGGGGCTGAGAATAGCGTCGTCTTACGCGGTAGTGGGAGCGCTTATTGCAGAGTGGCTCGGCGGAAACAACGGCCTCGGCGTTTATATGACGCGGGTAAAGAAGGCGTATTCGTTTGATAAAATGTTTGCAGTAATTGTTTTTATCTGCGCGGTGAGCCTGCTGTTAATGGCTGCTGTTCGCATTATCGAACGCCTTGCAATGCCGTACAAACAACAAAAGCTTAAATAACGCGTTAAATAATGAAAGGAAAATAATATGAAAAAGCTTATATCATTAGTGTTAGCGCTTGCGCTTGTATTATCGCTTGCTGCGTGCGCTAAAAATGAAACAAAAAAAGAAGAAACAAAAACTCAGGCAAGCAGCGCGGAGAAAACAAAAATAACTCTCTGCCTTGACTATACTCCGAACACAAACCATTCCGGAATTTTCATTGCTCAGAACAAGGGTTACTTTGAAGCTGAAAACCTTGAGGTTGAAATCATTCAGCCCGAGGAGGGAACGGCAACAGAGCTCTGCGCTGCAGGCAAGGTACAGCTTGCGATTGATTTTCAGGATTACCTTGCCCCGAGCTATATACAGGGCCTCGGAATTACAGCCGTTGCCGCTATCGTAAACCATAACACAGCGGGTATCCTTGCGCGCAAGGGCGAGCTTGAAACCCCGAAGGGTCTTGAAAACGATAAGTACGCAACCTATATGGCTCCCATTGAGCTTGCGATGACTGATTATCTCTGCCAGAGCGCAGGCGGAGACGCGTCAACCATCAATTATATTGAGGATTATCCTACCAATGCTGCGGAGGCGCTCAACAACAACGTTTTCGACTCGCTTTGTATTTACTACGCTTGGGACGGAATCAATGCTGAAATGACGGGCGATTTTGATTTCGTTTTCTACAAGGATTATGAAGAAGCGTTTGATTATTATTCACCGGTAATTATTGCAAACAACGATTTCCTTAAAAACGATACCGAAACTGCAAAGGCGGCTCTTCGCGCAATCAAAAAGGGCTACGAATATGCAATTGCAAATCCTGACGAGGCTGCTGAAATTCTTATCAACAGCGATGAAACGGGAGCGCTCAGGGGCAGAGAGGAATTCGTTAAAAAATCTCAGCAGTGGATTTCAAAGCAGTACGTTGCAGACGGCAAGAGCTGGGGCTATATTGACCCTGCTCGATGGAACGCATTTTACAAGTGGTGCTTTGATAACAAGGCGATTGATAAAGAAATCCCTGAAAACACAGGCTTTTCAAATGATTATCTTGACTGATTATGGCTATTTTAAGTGCTGAAAAAATCAATAAATCCTTCGGCGAAAAGCACGTTTTAAAGGATGTTTCAATCGAGCTTAACGAGGGCGAGATAATATCCCTGCTCGGCGTAAGCGGAGGCGGAAAAACAACGCTTTTCAACGTTCTTTCGGGAATATATACTCCCGAAAGCGGAAGGGTCCTGCTCAGGGGCGAGGACATAACGGGCAAGGCGGGCAGGATAAGCTATATGCTTCAGAAGGATTTGCTTCTCCCATATAAAAAGGTAATAGATAATATAGCGCTCCCTCTTATAATAAAAGGTAAAAAAAAGAAAGAGGCGAGAGCTGAGGCTGATAAGTATTTCAGAACCTTCGGGCTTGACGGAACTCAGGATTTCTACCCTGACGCGCTTTCAGGCGGTATGAAACAGAGAGCGGCGCTGCTGAGAACCTACCTCTCCTCAGACGGCGTTGCTCTCCTCGATGAGCCGTTTTCCGCTCTTGATACCATAACAAAATCAAAAATTCACGAATGGTATCTTGATATAATGAATGATATAAATCTTTCAACTATATTTATTACTCACGATATTGACGAGGCAATTCTTCTTTCAGACAGAATATACATTCTCAGCAAGGGCAGAATTACATCAGAAATATCAATTGACGCGCCCAAGCCTCGCAGCAATGAGTTCTGCTTAACGCAGAAATTCCTCGAATATAAGCGCAGAATTACGGAGCTGTTATAGAAAAAACATAACGCCGAATGTGGGCATTATTCATAATTCGACAACAAAAAGTCGGTTGTTTTTTAACAACTGACTTTTTAATTGTGAACATTTTGTAAAAATTTTTTCAATTTTTTTGAACAAAA
>CAMOWP010000098.1 GCA_946628455.1 uncultured Clostridia bacterium
CGTTCTCCTCGGCAAAACCAATATGGATGAATTCGCAATGGGCTCAACGGGCGAAAACAGTATTTACGGCGCTGCGAAAAATCCGAGGAATACAGATTATGTAACAGGCGGCTCCTCAAGCGGAAGCGCGGCTGCCGTGTGCGCAGGGCTTGCCCCTTACTGCCTCGGCTCTGATACGGGCGGCTCAGTGCGCCAGCCCGCGGCGTTTTGCGGAACAGTCGGGCTGAAACCCACCTATGGCGCAGTTTCGCGCTATGGGCTTATTGCGCATGCCTCCTCGCTAGACCAGATTGGCGTTCTCGCTTCCTCAGTCAGGGATTCGGCGATAGTTCTTGAAGCGATTTCCGGCAGGGACAAGCGCGATATGACGAGTGCTGATTTCAACTTTAGCGGAGTTGCCAAGAGCCTTGACAGCTATGATATCAGGAAAATGAAAATCGGAATTGCAAAGGAATATACAGACGGCGCTGACAGCGAAATTAAAGAAGCGGTAAAGCAAACTGCAGAGTTTTTTGAAAAAAACGGCGCAGAGCTTATTGAAATCAGCCTTCCCGATATGAAGGAAATCCTTGCGGCTTATTACATAATCGCCTGCGCGGAGGCTTCCTCAAACCTCGGAAGATACGACGGAATCCGCTTCGGCAACAGAGCAAAGAGCGCGGAGAACGCGCAGGAGCTGATTATAAAAAGCAGAACCGAGGGCTTCGGAGACGAGGTCAAACGGCGTATTATGCTCGGAACTTATGTGCTATCCTCGGGTTACTGTGACGCTTACTATAAAAAGGCAATAATGCTGAGAGATAAGCTCTGCGGAGAATTCAGAAAAGTTTTCGAAAAATGCGATATTATCCTTGCGCCTACCGCCCCAAGCGCGGCGTTTGAAATCGGAAAAGAGCGTAAATCTCCCGTTGATATATATCTTTCGGATATTATGACTGTTCCCGTTAATATCGCGGGGCTGCCTGCCGTGAGCATACCCGTTAAAATGAACGGCAGCGGGCTTCCGCTCAGCGTTCAGATTATAGGAGAGCAGTTTTCTGAAAAGAAAATTCTCGGCGTGGCATACTTTTTTGAAAAGAATTTCGGCGGCATTCCCGAAATAAAGGGAGGTGTGCGCCTTGTATAAGTTAGTCTGCGGAATAGAAACTCATATCGAGCTTCTCTGCGAAACAAAAATTTTCTGCTCCTGCAGGGCTGAGTTCGGCGGCGAGCCTAACACAAGGTGCTGCCCTGTGTGCACAGGGCAGGCGGGCGCTCTCCCCGTTCTTAACAGAAAAGCCGTTGAGCTTGCAATCAAGGCGGGGCTTGCGGTTAACTGCCGCATTAACCGCGCTTCTCATATGGACAGAAAAAATTATTTTTACCCTGATTTGCCGAAGGCTTATCAGATTTCTCAGTTTGACGAGCCGCTTTGCGTGGACGGCTATATTGAGCTTGATTCAGGCAAGAGGATAGGCATTGAGCGGATTCACATTGAAGAGGACGCGGGAAAGCTCATTCACGAAAACGGATATACCTATATTGATTACAACCGCGGCGGCGTTGCGCTTATCGAGGTCGTTTCAAGGGCTGATATTGAAACTCCCGAGGAGGCTAAGGAGTATGCCGAAAAGCTTCAGCTTATTATGCGAAGCGCGGGGATTTCCGATTGCAAAATGCAGGAGGGCTCAATGCGCTGCGACGTTAACGTTTCCATTCATAAAGATGGCGAAGAGTGGGGAACGAGAACGGAAATTAAGAATATCGGCTCGCTGACAGGCGTTATGAAGGCGATAAGGCTTGAAGCAAAACGCCAGGAGCAGATTCTTGAAAACGGCGGTAAAATTGTTCAGTCAACTATGCGCTATGACGAGGATAACGCAAGGGTTTACGTCCTGAGAACAAAGGAAAATTCAGACGATTACCGTTATTTCCCCGAGCCTGATACAGTCCGTTTTTCCGTTTCGGATGAAGAGATTGAGAATATAAGAAAAACGCTCCCCGAGCTCCCTGACGAAAAGCTGAGGAGATATGTAAACGAAATGAAGCTTCCTGAAAATAAGGTAAGGCTTATCTATAAATATAAAAATGCCACCGCCTTTTTTGACGAGGCGGTGAGTGAAGGCGCGAGTGCTGAAAATGCTCTGAATCTTATTATTGCCACTGTTTATGCAACGCTGAAAACTGAGGCGGAGAAGGAAAAATTCAATCTGAAAATTTCCGCAAAGCAGTTTTCGCAGCTTGTAAAGCTTGCGGATGAGAAGAAAATCAAAATAAACAAGGCAAAGGAAATTCTCCCGAAAATGCTTGAAACGGGGAAGAGCGCAACCGATTTTATAAGTTCAGATGATATGAGCGGAATGGATGAAGCCTCGCTTATTGAGCTTTGCCAAAGGGCAGTTGAAGCCAATCAAAAAGCGGTTGAAGATATAAAAAGCGGGAAGGACAAAGCAATAAACGCCCTTTTCGGATTTATTATGAAGGAATCGCGTGGCAAGGCGGATATCAAAGAAGCTGAAAGAATAATACGAGAAATTATCGGCAAATAAAAAAGAGAGCGTATGCTCTCTTTTTTGTTATTTCATTTCTGCTCTTGCTTCTTTAATTCGCTGAATGAAGAGCTTTGCTGTTTCGGTTATTTTTTCGTAGTCGCCTGTTTTTGCGCCTGCTGTGAGCGATGAGCCTGCGCCTACTGCGACTGCGCCCGCTTTTATCCAATCCTTTACGTTGTCAACGTCAACGCCGCCCGTCGGCATCATTACTGCCTGCGGAAGAGGACCGCGCAGAGACTTTATAAATTTCGCGCCCGCAACGTCTCCCGGGAACACCTTGAGCACGTCAGCTCCGCATTCCATTGCCTTAACCGCTTCGGTAGGCGTGAAAATTCCTGCCATTGAGGGAATTCCGTAGCGATTGCACATTCTGATTATTTCTTCGTCAAAATGAGGTGAAACGACGTACTCAGCTCCTGCAAGAATTGCTATTCTTGCTGTTGCCGCGTCCAGTACAGTTCCTGCGCCTATTATTATTTCGCCGGAATTGTATTTTTCTCTCATCGCCTGAATAAGCCTGTCAGCGTGCGGAACGGTGAAGGTGAGCTCAATAGCCGCAACTCCGCCTTTTATGCAGGCGTCCGTAATCTTTTCAGCCTGCTCGAGCGATTCTGCGCGAACTACGGCAACAATGCCGCTTTCCTGAATTTTTGAAAGAGTTTCATATTTTTTAATCATAGTATTCTCCTTATCTCTGAACGCGGGCAGAAGCGCCGTTAACCTTTGCCTCAACCTCTTTAAGAGAAGCCATTGAGGTGTCGCCCGGGGTAGTCATAGCAAGCGCGCCGTGAGCTGCACCGAAATCAACTGCCTTCTGTGCGTCGCCGTATGTCATCAGCCCATAAATGAGCCCGCTTGCAAAGCTGTCTCCTCCGCCGACTCTGTCCATAATTTCAAGCTCGGGAAATTCAATTGAATTATAAATTTTTCCGTCTGCCCAGCAGATAGCCTTCCAGTCGTTTACAGTTGCTGTTTTAACGGTTCTCAGCGTTGTTGCGATAACCTTGAGGTTAGGATAAACCGTATTAACCTGCTCAATCATTTTGCGGTAGCCGTCAGTATTAAGCTCTTTAAGCTCCTTATCGTTGCCCTCAATTTCAAAGCCGAGGCAGGCGGTGAAATCCTCCTCGTTGCCTATCATAACGTCAACGTATCTTGCTATTTCGTCGTTTATCAGCTGCGCCTTATCCTTTCCGCCAATGCCCTTCCAGAGCGACGGGCGGTAGTTGAGGTCATAAGATACAACTGTTCCGTATTGCTTTGCCTTTTTAACAGCCTCGATAACAGTTTCGGCAGAGGTTTCGGAAAGCGCGGCGTAAATACCGCCGGTATGAAGCCAGCGAACGCCGAGCGTGCCGAAGATGTAATCCCAGTCAACATCGTCTTTTTTTAGCTGAGAAGCGGCGGTGTTGCCTCTGTCTGACGTTCCGAGCGCGCCCCTTATCCCAAAGCCGCGTTCCGTAAAATTCAGCCCGTTTCTGACTGTTCTTCCGATACCGTCAAAGGGAAACCATTTAATAAGACTTGTATCAACGCCGCCCTGAAGGATTAAATCCTCAAGGAGATAGCCGATTTCATTTTCAGCAAATGCGGTTATAACGCCCGTTTTCATGCCGAAGCAGCGGCGCAGCCCTCTCGCAACGTTATATTCTCCGCCGCCCTCCCATACTTTGAAGGAGCGTGCGGTTTTTATTCTGCCCTCGCCCGGGTCAAGGCGAAGCATTATTTCGCCGAGCGAAATTTCATCAAAGGCGCATTCCTCTTTAGGTCTGAGATTAAGCTCCATAACTTTCTCCTGTTTATTCAAAACCGAAATATTTTATTGCGTTGTTGTAGCAGATTCCCTGCACAATTTCTTTTACAATTTCTTCATCGTAAGCGTACCAGCCGTCCTCTATCCACCGTCCGAGCAGGCGGCAGAGGATTCTTCTGAAATATTCGTGCCTGCCGTATGAGGTAAAGGAGCGGGAATCCGTTTCCATTCCTATAAACTTTCCGAGCACGCCGAGGTTTGCGAGCGTTTTAAGCTGCGCGGTCATTCCGTCCATTGTGTCAAGGAACCACCATGCGGGGCCGAACTGAATTATGCTTTCAGCCTCAGCGCTCTGAAAATTTCCGAGCATAGTTGCAAGCACGGTGTTGTCCTTATCGTTGAGATTAAAAAGAATTGTTTTAGGCAGCGCGCCGTCAGTATTCAGTGCGTCAAGAAAGCGTGAGAGCGGCTCGGCGATTTCACAGTCGCCTACCGAATCAAAGCCCGTATCTGCGCCTATTGAGTTAAACATGGCGGTGTTATTATTTCTCATTGCGCCGATATGTATTTCCATCGCCCAGCCAAGCTCGCTGTATTTTTTGCCGAGAGCAAGCATAACTCTGTAACGGTATTTATCAATTTCAATCTGTTCAAGTGCTTCGGCATTAAGTGCTTTATTGAATATTATGTCAAGCTCCTCTTCCTCTGCTGGCTCAAACGGAACGTAGTCAAACGCCTGGTCCGAAATTCTGCAGCCTGCCGAGTTGAAAAAATCTGCGCGTTTGCAGAGTGCGGCGATTACGTTGTTTACGCTTTTGATTTTCATATCAGCCGCTTTTTCAAGCGCCCTGATATATTCGGGGAAGCCCTCAAGGTGAAGGTTAAGCGCCTTGTCGGGACGGAAGGAGGGAAGCACCTTAAAGCCTTTTTCCTCGTTTGCAAGCAGCTTGTGGTATTCAAGGCTGTCAATAGGGTCGTCCGTTGTGCAAACGTATTTTACGTTTGAATTCTTAATGAGTGTGCGCGGTCTGAAATCTCCGTTTTCAATAGCCGCGTTCGCTCTGTTAAAAATGTCCTCAGCAGTTTTTTCATTAAGCGGAGTATCAATTCCAAAATACCTCTGAAGCTCAATATGAGCCCAGTGGTAAAGCGGATTACCTATGCAAAACTGAAGCGTTTTTGCAAAGGCGAGAAATTTTTCCTTCGGGGTGGCGTTGCCTGTGCAGAATTTTTCCTCAAACCCGCAGGAGCGCATTGCGCGCCATTTGTAGTGGTCTCCCGACAGCCAGAGCTGCGAAATATCAGTCGGCTGCTCGTTTTCATATATTTCCTCAGGGCTTAAGTGACAGTGGTAATCGCAAATCGGCATATCCTTTGCAAAGTCGTTGAACAGCTTTTTTGCGCAGTCAGTATCAAGCAGGAAGCTCTCATTCATAAATTTATTCATATTCTACCTCATATACAGTTAATCATAATTATTATATACTTTAATTCTTTTTATTTCAATATAATATTTTCAGCCTGATATATTAAGAAAATTTAAAGATTTTGTAAGTTTATTGAAAAATAGATTGACAATTGATTTTGCGTGCATTTATAATTGAATTATAATAAAGAATGGAGGTAATATTATGAATTGTCCTAACTGCGGAAGACCGCTTGCAGACGGTGAGGTTTGCAACTGCTTAAACGAGAATTTCAACGCGCCCGTTCAGCCGGAGGCTGCGCAGGTTAACTCTGCCCCTGTTTATGAGGGTCAGCCCGCTCAGCAGGCTTACGCTAACCCGTCACAGCAGGCTCCTTATGCTGACCCTGCTCAGCAGTACGCTTATCAGCAGCCGCCTTATTATGCTCCTCAGGCGCCTGTTCCCGCTCCTGTTGCAAGAACGGATTATCCCGAGGGTTATAAGCCGAAAAGAAAGTACGCGGCAGTTATTTTAGCTGTAACGCTCGGCCAGTTCGGTATTCACAATTTCTATCTCGGTAATAAGAATAAGGCGCTCACTCAGCTTCTCATCTGCCTTATCGGCTCTATTTTTGCAGGGCTCGGCGCTATTGCAGCCTGGATTTGGGCTATAGTTGACGCTGTTGAGCTTCTGACCGATAAGCAGGATATGGATGCAAACGGCTTCAAAATTCAGACCTTTGAAGAGGCGCTTGTTGCTGAAAGAATCAAGGCTGAAATGAAAATGCTGGATGAAGAATAATTAAAAAACAAACCGCTGTGAATTGCTTCACAGCGGATTTTTTACTTTTTAACGGTTACCTTGATTTTTTTGTAAATTCCGTTCTGGGCATATGCGAAGATGTAGCAGGTGCCCTTTTTCTTTGCGGTTATTTTGCCCTTTGAATCAACGGTTGCAACCTTTTTATTTGAGCTTTCATATCTGATTG
>CAMOWP010000099.1 GCA_946628455.1 uncultured Clostridia bacterium
CTTTAACCCGTTCAACGTTATAACCGTTCAGAAGCTTGCGGACATTCCCGTTCTTTCAGGACTCTGGCTGAGGCTGATTGTTTTTGTTGTTGTTTACATTTCGCTGACGCTGTTTCTCATTTCATACGCAAAGAAAATTGAAAAGCATCCCGAGAAATCGCCTGCCTTTGAAACGGACAAGGCAATCCGCGACAGATACCCGATTGAGGTCTGCCGCGAAACTCTGAATAACGAAAACATCAGGAAGGCAACAAAGGCGTTCGTAGCTTCGCTTATCTGCGTTCTCGCAGGAACGCTCGCTTCCTTTGTTCTCAGCATGGCGGGAACAAAGCTGAATAACGAAACAATAACAACAATAGGCAGTTATGCATCAATGGGCTGTATGGCTGTTTTCTTCCCTGTCGGCGGATTTCTTGCAGGCCACATCTCGGGTCTGAGAGGTAAAAAGCTGCTTTCCGCCTTCGGCGAAGGAGTTAAAACAATTTTTCCCGTAATACCGCTTATCGTCTTTATTCTCGCAATTACATATGTGCTTGACGAGGGTATGATAATGCACACGGTGTTAAATGCTCTGAGCGGTGCGCTTGACGGAGTTTCGCCATACGGCGTGATTCTGCTTATGTTTGTATTCACCGCGCTTCTTGAATTCTTTGTTTCAAGCGGCACGGCAAAGGCGTTTCTGATAGTTCCGCTTATGGCGATTCTTTGCGACCTAACAGGGCTTAACAGGCAGTCAATCGTTCTCACCTTCTGCTTTGCAGACGGCTTTACAAATATGCTTTATCCCACGAGCGGACTGATGATAATTGCAATCGGTATGGTGGGCGTATCATACCGCAAATGGCTTAAATGGACGGCAAAGCTGTTTATTATTGAAGCGGTTATTTCCGTGTTCTTTATGCTTCTCAGCGTTGCCGTTGGATATAAATAATTCTGACGAGGTGTTAATATGAATTTCCCGAGCTTTATTCAACCCGACTTTAATAAGGAGCCTTTTATCTCCGCGCCTGACGTAAAAACCGAACCGGCAGGAGACGGCTTTCTGCCCGAAAACTTTTACGCAACGACGATTTACCCCGAATATTTTAAAATAGGCGGCAAATGGATTATGCTCCATAAAAGCCGTATGGACTGTGTTGTTGTTATCAAGGACGGAGTTCCGACTGTAACCGAGCCGCGCCGCGTTAAAAGCGGAGATATGGTTGTTGTTGGCAGACAGGACGATGGCAAGGCGGGCGTTTACGTTCATGCAAACTGCTTTGAAGAGGCAAAGGAAAACGGCGACAGCGCTTTCGTTTTCCGCACGGGACAGTCACGCGAGAGCTCGTACTCACGCGAATATGACCAGCTTTACGATATACTGCGCCATGACAGAGACAACGGCTATATAGTATGGGTTCTCGGCCCTGCCTGCGTTTTTGATTATGACAGCAGAAACGCTATGTCAAATCTTATTAAAAAAGGCTATTGCGACTGCCTGTTCGCAGGCAACGCGCTTGCAACGCACGACCTTGAGGCGGCGCTTTTCAACACCGGTCTCGGCCAGGATATCTATTCAAAAAAGCACGTTGAAAACGGACATTATAACCATCTGCACACAATTAACCTTGTGAGAAAAGCAGGCTCAATTGAAAGCTTTCTGAAAAACTATAACCTTGATACGGGCGTTATGCACGCCCTTACAACGAACGGTATTCCGTTTGTTCTTGCGGGCTCAATCAGGGATGACGGTCCCTTACCAGAGGTTATAGGAAACGTTTACGAGGCTCAAAACGCAATGCGCGAGCACACGAAAAAGGCAACTACCGTTGTCTGCCTTGCAACGCAGCTGCACACTATTGCAACGGGAAATATGACTCCGTCCTACTGCGAAACGAGCGATGGCATACGCCCCGTTTACATTTATTCGGTTGATATTTCCGAATTTGCAGTAAACAAGCTCCATGACCGCGGCTCGCTTTCCGTTAAAGGGCTTGTAACGAACATACAGGATTTTCTCGTTAACCTTGAAAGAAATCTTTAATAACTAAACTAATTATAAAAACAACCCGCAAAGCTGAAGCTTTACGGGTTGTTTTTTAAGCTTTAAATACTTCTTTTACGGCTTCAAGATAGCCGTAGCCATACACATTGTCAGGCTCAAGATAGCTCATCTCCGTCCACTCATTCCACGAATTGACCGTAATAAGCGGAACACTGTTAAAGCTGTCTGAATATTCCTTCGCCATCTCAAGCTCCATAATCTTCGGGTCAGCCTCGTCAACCGTTCCCCACAGCGTCTTACGCGGAAGGAGCTGCCCTTTAACTCTCGGCTCGGCGCTCATAACGGTTTGCCATTCGCCGATTCCTTTTTCCCAGAACTGACGGGCGCGCGGCTCTATTTTCGTGTAAGACGGCCATATATATGCTGCAACATCATAGTTTTTCATGCTATCCCTCATGATTTGATTATACTCCTTTTAAAGTGATTTTCAAGCCTCAACGAATGGGTGAAGAAGCTCAGTGAGGAGTGCAGGAAATACAACATCAGCTTTACCTTTTGCGGAATAGGAAACTGCTTTGTAACGGCTGCAGCCGCTGCGGAAAGTGTGAAAAATAAGCAAGCTCCATTTTATCTTTGCCGGATTTATAAATCAGTAAGGAAAAGAGCGTTTCTTAAGAAACGCTCTTTTTCTTTATACTGTTTTCTGTTTTATCATTTAACTCTTTATTCACCTTGAATATGATGATTGCCGAGATTACAAAAGTAAGAATATCGGAAAGAGGCATTGAGTATAAAACGCCGTCAAGCCCGAAGAAAAGCGGGAGCAAAAGCGCAAAGCCAACGCCGAACATATAAAACGGAATGCCGAGAGTTATATAAAAGAAATATTCCTTTGAATGCTTAAAGGTCTGAGCATTTACCGTTCCGCCGAAAAGCGAAATAATCTGCTTGCTGAAAATCAGATAAGCCGCGCTGAGAATAAGGCTGCTGACAATAACCATAATAATGGAATTTCCAACGCTTTTCTTAGCGCTTTCAGCTTCCCTTCTGCCGAGGCTCAGGCTTACAAATGCGCAGCAACCGTCGCCAATCATCACGGCTATAGCAAGCGCAATTACCGTAAGCGGAAACACAACGGTGTTTGCCGCATTGCCAAAAGAGCCGAGGTATGAGGCGTTTGCAATAAATATCTGGTCAACAATGTTATAAAGCGCGCCTACAAGAAGCGATATGATGCACGGCACGGCATATTTACGCATAAGTACGCCGATTTTTTCGTTACCTAAATGTTGATTGTTTTCCATAAGTTCTTCCTTTCAAAAATAAAAAGCGCGCTGTCAAAAGCCGGATTTACGCCTTTGGCAACACACTTAAATTTGTTTTATTAAATTTCATTGCGTATTATACACGATTGAAAATCAGTTTTCAAGTAAAAATTCCAACAAAAAATTCTTATTATTTTTGAATAAAAAATGGCATAATCCTAAAAAACTAAATGCATAACGACGCAAGCAGCGCACGGCGCAGGAATCGGCACAGGCGCTGACGCTTAGGGCCGGATATCCTCCGCCGTTGCCTTCCGGCAGGCACAATAAAATAGTTACACACAGGCTAAGAGAGACCCAAGCCTGTGTTTTTTATTACATCTATTTATTGTTGACAAATAGTTAAATGTGTAGTATAATCACAATAAGCAACAAGTGTTGCGCAACGATTGTTGCAATTATTTATAAGGAGCGTTTATATGCCGCCGAAAGTTAAATTTCAAAAGGAAGAAATAATAGAAGCCGCAGTTAATATTGCAAGAGAAAAAGGAATTTCAGCCGTAACCGCCAGAGAGGTAGGAGCAAGGCTCGGCGTTTCCTCACGCCCGCTGTTCACCTATTTTGATACGGTTGACGAATTGAAAAGAGCGGTATATGACTACGCAAAAAAGCTGTATCAGGAGTATGTTAAGGAAGGCCTGACTGCCGAGATACCGTTTCTCGGCGTTGGACAGAGTTATATCCGCTTTGCAAAGCAGGAGCCCGAGCTTTATAAATTTCTGTTTTTGAATTCCCCGAGCGATATAAAAGGCAGCGCTATGGAAGGGTTAAAGCTATCGCAGGAGTTAGCGCGCGAATCGCTTATGCGGATTTATCATATGGACGGCAACACGGCGGATAAATATTTCCGTGATTTATGGCTCGTAGCGTACAGCATTGCCACGCTGATTGTTACGGGCGAATGCCGGTATTCCGATGACGAAATCAGCGCGCTGTTTACCGAATTCAGCGTTTCAATCTGCAAGGCATACAAGGAAATACCCGGTCTGCCTGACGGCAATTTTGATAAGGACAAAGTTTTCAGAGAGCTTGTTAAAAAGTAATGCGGAGGGAATATGAACACATTTTATGCAAGAAACAGAAATACCTGGAGAAAATGGCTCAGCGAGCACTTTGAAACCGAAAATGAAATATGGCTTGTGTTCCCTGCTAAAGCTTCGGGTGAAGAAAGCGTTTCATATAACGACGCCGTTGAAGAGGCGCTGTGCTTCGGCTGGATTGACGGCAGAGCGGGAACGCTTGATGAAACGCATCATATAAGGCGCTTTACGCCGCGACGCAAGGGCAGCTCCTATTCCCGGCCAAACATAGAACGATTGATATGGCTTGATAAGCGCGGAATGCTTCTTCCTGAAATAAGGGATTCAGTTAAAGAAATAATTGAAAAGCCGTTTGTTTTTCCTAAAGATATTGTTGATGAAATTAAGAAAGACAAGCTTGCGTGGAGCAACTACTGCAATTTTACTGAGCCGTATAAACGCATCCGCATTGCATATATAGACGACGCAAGAAAACGCCCTGCTGAATTTTCAAAGCGGCTTGAAAGCTTTATAAGCAAAACAAGAGAAAACAAGCTTATTGTCGGCTATGGCGGAATAGAAAAGTATTATAAAACAGACAGCGTTTTACAAACAGGGCGTTTAATTCTCCGACCCTGGGAAGAGAGCGACGCCGAAAATTTATATAAATATGCAAAGGACCCTGCTATCGGTCCGCCCGCAGGGTGGAAGCCGCACGAAAGTGTGGAGGAAAGTCGTGAAATCATTAAAAATGTACTGAACGGCCCCGAGGCGTATGCCGTTTGCCTTAAAGAAGACGGTAAACCCATCGGAGCTATTGAGCTGATGCTCGGCGGCTCTTCGGTGAACGAATTGAAAAACAATGACGAATGTGAACTCGGCTACTGGATTGCCAAGCCGTTCTGGGGACAGGGGCTGATTCCCGAAGCGGCAAAAGAACTGCTGCGCCGCGCCTTTGAAGATTTAGAAATCAGCAAGGTATGGTGCGGCTACTATGACGGGAACGAAAAATCAAAGAGAGTACAGGAAAAACTCGGCTTTAAATATCAGTACACAAATGACGGTGTGTTTGTGCCTGCATTTAACGAAACACGTACGGAGCATATGTCCTGTATCACGAAGGAAGAGTGGGAAAACAATGAAATATTATAAAAGAATAACGCTTAAAGACGGCAGAGAATGCGTGCTGCGAAACGGTACGGAGAATGACGCGCAGGCGTCGCTCTCCGTATTCCGGAAAACGCACGAAGAAACGGATTATCTTCTTTCCGTGCCGGAGGAAATCACTTACACGGTTGATGAACAGGCAGAATACCTTCAAAAGAAGACGGAAAGCGACGGCGAAATTGAACTGCTTGCCGAGATTGACGGCAAAACGGTAGCGCTCGGCGGTCTGGATAGAATCCACAGCAGAATCAAAACGAAGCATCGGGCGGATTTCGGCGTCAGCGTATTAAGGGAATACTGGGGGCTCGGCATCGGCCGCGCGCTGCTGGAAGCGTGCATAGAATGTGCCGAGAAAGCCGGCTACGAGCAACTGGAGCTGGAGGTTGTGACCGATAACCAAGCGGCAATTGCCCTGTATCAAAGCGCCGGCTTTACGGAATTCGGACGCAATCCGCGTGCCTTTAAGTCACCGGTCAGCGGTTGGCAGGAGCTGGTGATGATGCGACTGGAACTGAATAAGGAGAAAACAGATGAATTATAAAATCATTGATAAAGCCACCTATTACCGCAAGGATGTCTATCGCCGCTTTACCGAGGACTGCAAGTGCTCTTCCTCCATAACAGCAAGGCTTGACGTAACGGACTTTGCTGCTTATTCCGAAAAGACAAATACAAAATTCTATATTAATTTTCTCTATGTTTTAACGAAGGCACTCAACTCCCGCGATGATTATAAAATGGATTATTGGTATAAAACGGATGAGCTCGTTTGCTACGATGTGATTAATCCCACACACTATGTTTTCCGAAACGAAACGGAAACCTGCACACCCGTATACAGTGAATACTGCGAGGATTACAAAACCTTTTACAAAAATGTACTCAATGATATTGAAAAGGCAAAGAATTCTAACGAGTCTGCAGTCTATGACGACAGCCATCCGAACTGGTTTGACGCGTCCTACCTTCCGTGGGTGTCCTACGATTCACTGCATATGGAGCTGCCCGACGGCTATCTCTACTTTCCGCCCGTTGTTCACTGGGGAAAGTACAGAGAAGAAAACGACAGGCTGATGATGCCCGTTACAGTCAGAATGAATCACGCAATCGCGGACGGTTACCTTATTGCAAAGGTATTTGAAC
>CAMOWP010000100.1 GCA_946628455.1 uncultured Clostridia bacterium
TTTCTTATGTTACTAAGGAAGACGTTGTTAAGAAGCTTTTTGATGAGATTGCTCCGTCATATGAAGACAGAAACGGTGGTTATACTCGTATAATCAAAACAGGCCCTCGTCGCGGTGACGCGGCTGAGATGTGTATTATCGAGCTTGTTTAACAATTACACCCAAATGGCAGTGCGCCATTTGGGTGTTTTTTATAAGAATTATCAATTGTTAGAATATACTATATATGTTATAATAAAACAAAAAACTACGGAGGCATTTTAAATGAAAAAGGTTGCAATTATTATGGGCTCAGACAGCGATTTGCCAATCGTTACTCCTGCAATAAAACAGCTTAAGGAGCTTGGAATTGAAACAGAGGTAAGAGTTATGTCTGCCCACAGAACGCCTGACGCTGCTCACGAATTTTCAAAAAGCGCAAGGGATAACGGCTTCGGAGTTATTATTGCCGCTGCGGGAATGGCGGCTCATTTAGGCGGAGTTCTCGCCGCTTCAACAACCCTTCCCGTAATCGGAATTCCGTGCTCGGCAAAGGTGCTTGACGGTATGGACGCAATGCTTGCAACCGTTATGATGCCTCCGGGAATACCCGTTGCAACCGTTGGCGTTAATGCGGCTAAAAACGCGGCTCTGCTTGCTGCAGAGATTCTTGCAACTGCGGACGATGAGCTTGCGAAAAAGCTTATTGAAATGAGAGAGGATATGGCAAAGCAGGTTGAGGCGAAGGATAAGGCGCTTCAGGAAAAGCTTAAGGAGATATAACTATGCAGAAAAGTTTCAGCGACAGCTATGCTGCTGCAGGCGTTGACGTAACCGCGGGTTACAAAAGCGTTGAGCTTATAAAGCAGCACGTTAAAAAGACGGAAATAAGCGGTGTGCTCGGAGGTATCGGCGGCTTCGGCGGTATGTTTGAGCTTCCGATTAATGAATATAAAAATCCTGTTCTCGTTTCGGGAACAGACGGAGTAGGTACTAAATTAAAGCTTGCTTACCTTCTTGATAAGCACGATACAATAGGAATTGACTGCGTTGCAATGTGCGTTAACGACGTTGCATGCTCAGGCGCAAAGCCGCTGTTTTTCCTTGATTATATCGCTTGCGGAAAGAATTATCCCGAGAAGATTGAGCAGATTGTCAAGGGCGTTGCAGAGGGCTGCGTTCAGGCAGGCTGCGCTCTTGTAGGCGGTGAAACAGCGGAGCACCCCGGTCTTATGCCTGATGAGGACTATGACCTTGCAGGCTTCACCGTTGGCATCGGCGAAAAGGATAAGCTTGTTTCAGGCGAGCACTTAAAGGATGGCGACGCGCTTATCGGCGTTGCTTCCTCAGGCGTTCACTCAAACGGCTTTTCGCTCGTCAGGAAGGTTTTCAATATCAACGAGGACACAATCAAGGTTTACTACGATGAGCTCGGAGCAACGCTCGGCGAGGAGCTTCTGACTCCTACAAGAATTTACGTTAAGCCGCTTCTCACTCTTATGGACAGCGTAAGAGTTAACGCAATTTCTCATATTACAGGCGGCGGCTTCTATGAAAACGTTCCGAGGATGTTAAACGATAACACTCTCGCTGTAATTGAAAAGGACAAATGCTTCAAAAAGCCTATTTTCGATTTGATTATGAATACGGGCAACATCCCCGAAAGAGATATGTATAATACCTTCAATATGGGAACGGGGCTTGTTATCGCTGTTGACGGCGACAAGGCTGACGAGGCTGTAAGAATCCTCAACGCCTCAGGCGAAAAGGCGGCTGTTATCGGCGAAATTAAAAACGGCGAAAAGGGAGTTGAGCTCGTATGATGAATATAGCTGTATTTGTTTCAGGCGGCGGAACTAACCTTCAGGCACTGATTGACGCAGAGGCAAGGGGAGAGATTAAAAACGGAAAAATCACCTTTGTTCTTGCTTCAAATGAAAAAGCCTACGCCCTCAAAAGAGCGGAGGCGGCAGGCATTGAAAGCGCTGTGGTTAACCGCAAGGAATACTCCTCAAAGGCTGAATACGATAAGGCGATTCTTAAAGCGCTTGAGGGCAGGAACATCGATTTAATCGTTCTTGCGGGCTTCCTTTCAATCTTAGGCGAAGACCTGATAAAAGAGTATTCAAACAGAATAATCAACGTTCACCCGAGCCTTATCCCGCTTTTCTGCGGAGACGGCTTTTACGGCAAAAGGGTACACACAGCCGTTCTCGATTCAGGCGTAAAGGTAACCGGCGCAACCGTTCATTTTGTTAATGAGATAACGGACGGCGGAGCGATTATTCTTCAGAAGGCAGTTCCCGTTGAAAAAGGGGATAATGAGGATATTCTTCAGTACCGCGTTATGCGCCAGGCTGAATGGGAAATTCTCCCGAAGGCTGTTTCACTTTTCTGCGAGGGCAGAATTAAAATAATAGGCAATAAGACGGAAATAGATTAAAAAGAGGAGGACGTTTATGGAAATCAAATCACTTGCAAATGAGCTCAGCACAAATTCATATCCCGGAAGGGGAATAGTTATCGGCAAAACTGCCGACGGCAAAAAAGCTGTAATCGCTTACTTTATTATGGGCAGAAGCGTTAATTCAAGAAACAGAGTTTTTGAAGAGAACGACAGAGGCGGAATCAGAACAAAGGCTTTTGATGAAAGCAAAATGGTTGACCCGCACCTTATTATTTATAATCCCGTTCTTAAGCTTGACGGAAAAACAATTGTAACTAACGGCGACCAGACTGACACTATCTACGATTATATGAAAGACGGCCACTGTTACCGTCACGCTCTTCTCACAAGGGAATATGAGGACGACGCTCCTAATTACACACCGAGAATTTCTGCAGTTGTTAAGCCAAACGGCGATTATAATATGTCTATCCTCAAATCAAATATGGGTAAGCCACAGTGCTTAAGATTTTTCTTTGAATACCCTGCAGACGCAGGGCTCGGCCATTTCCTTCACACCTATAAGTGCGACGGTAACCCGATTCCGTCCTTTGAAGGTGAGCCTACTCCTGTTGAGATTGACATTGACAATATAGACGATTTCACCGAAATGGTATGGACAAATCTTAATGAAGATAACAAGGTTTCTCTTTTCACTCGCTTCATCGACCTTGAAAGCGGAGAAGAAGAAAGCCGTATCATAAACAAAAACGTATAGGAGATATAAATGAGAGTATTAGTAGTAGGCTCAGGCGGGCGCGAGCACGCCTTAATAAAGGCAATAAAGAAATCTGACAAGGTTGATTATATCGCTTGTTGCCCGGGTAACGGCGGTATTTCGTATGACGCTGAGTGCTTCAATGTAGGCGCAACCGATATTGACGGCGTAGTTAAGCTTGCAAAGGAAATTAAGGCTGATTTTGTTGTTGTTGCTCCTGACGACCCGCTCGTTCTCGGTATGGTTGACGCTCTTAACGCAGAGGGCTTTAAAACCTTCGGACCCAATAAAGCTGCGGCAATTATTGAAGGCTCAAAGGTTTTTTCAAAAAATCTTATGCTTAAATACGGCATACCGACTGCTGAATATAAGGTTTTTGACAACCCTGCAGACGTTATTGAATATATTACGGAAAAGAACGAATTTCCAACTGTTATCAAGGCTGACGGGCTTGCGCTCGGCAAGGGAGTAATTATCCCCGAAACGCTTGAAGAAGCTGTTGCGGGCGTTAAGGAAATAATGGAGGATAAAATCTTCGGCGCAAGCGGAAACAACGTTGTTGTTGAGAAATTCCTCACAGGCCCTGAGGTGTCCGTGCTTGCGTTTACGGACGGCAAATGCGTTAAGCCTATGGTTTCTTCTATGGACCATAAAAGAGCACTTGACGGCGACAGAGGGCTTAATACCGGCGGAATGGGAACAGTGTCTCCCAATCCTTACTACACCGAAGCAGTTGCAAAAGAGTGTATGGAAAAAATCTTTCTTCCTACAATTGACGCAATGAACAGGGAGGGAAGAACGTTTAAGGGCTGTCTCTATTTTGGGCTTATGATAACCCCTAAGGGTCCGAAGGTAATCGAGTATAACTGCCGCTTCGGCGACCCTGAAACACAGGTTGTTCTTCCTCGCCTTAAAACGGATATTATTGATATTTTTGAAGCAATCAATAATGAAACGCTCAGCGAGCTTGAAATTGAGTGGGACGAAAGAGCCTGCACCTGCGTTATTATGGCGTCAGGCGGTTACCCGAAATCGTATCCGAAGGGAATTGAAATAAAAGGCCTCTCTGACGGCCAGCTTGAAGGCGTTACTGTTTACCACGCAGGAACAGCGCTTAAGGACGGAAAGCTCGTTACCTCAGGCGGACGGGTTCTCGGCGTTACAGCGCTCGGAGATACGCTCAGCGAGGCGCTTGAAAAATCATATGACGGCGTTAAGCAAATCGAATTTGAAAACGCGCATTACAGAACAGATATAGGGCAGCGAGCTCTCAAAGCTTTAAACTAAACAACATAATAAATCCCCGATGTATTAAACATCGGGGATTTTTCTTATTGCTTTATTTTACCTTTGCGGGCTTGCGGGTTGAATATTCGCTTACGTATTTCTTTCCGTTAACCTTCTTGATTGCACGGATTCTTACGTAATACTTGCCCTTCTTGAGGCCGCTGATTGTGTAAGCCGTAGTTTTGTTTGACTTAATTTCAATCTTCTTAGCGCCGCTCATATTCTTTTTCTTTGAATAGAAGAGCTGATAATATGTTGCGTTCTTATCCTTAGCCCAGGTTACCTTAATCTTGCCCTTTGAAGGAGTAACCTTCTTGAGCTTTTCTTTGTAGTAGTAACGGTAGCTGGTCTTTGAATAATCTCCGCGCTCCCATGCGCCCTTGGCGTTCTTTGTGTAAGCTGAGAACTTGAATTCATATAAGCCCTTGTTCTTAAGCTTCTTAAGCGTGTATTTATTCTTTCCGTTGGTCCATGCATAGGTCCATTTCTTAGCGCCCTGCTTGCGGTACATAACTCTGTAGTTCTGCGCGCCAGGTACCTTGTCAAAGGAAATGATAAGCTGCTTTTTCTTTGAATTTGCAACTGTCTTGATTCCTGCAGGCTTTTTGATAGCCTTGTTAACGGGAGCCTTGTCAGCCTCCGCTTTCGAAGGCGTAACGTCGGCAACGTTAGCCTTTGGAAGAATCTCCGTCTTTGTTGCCTTGCAGAGCGTGCAGGTGTAAGTCTTGATTCCTGTTTCCTCAACGGTTGGATATTTTGTAATAACTCCGCTGTTCCACTTGTGGCCCGTTGCCTTGATTGTTTCCGTGTAGGTATCCGAGCAAACGGTGCACTGATATTTCTTCTCTCCGTTTGCCGTGCAGGTTGGAGCCTTTGAAGAAAGCTCAATGTAATTGTGGTTCTTTGTTGCGGGAATTATTTCGTTTTCAACCGTGTAGCCGCAGGTCTCGCAGTAGCGTGACATACTTCCGTCCTCAGAGCAGGTAGCCTCCTTGTGAATGTCGTCAATAAAGTCGTGCGGTACAAGCCTGAGCACCTGAGTAAAGGTTGTATCTTCGGTAATTACTGCTCCGTTCGGGTCGTTATCCCAAAGGTAAACATCGTGGCCGTCGTCAGCGCGATTAATAGCCGTTTCGTTAAGCGCAGGAATATCAGCAGGCGTTTCGCCGTGATTAACCTTTTCCGAATCTATAATAGCGCCGTCAGCGTCAACGTATGTAACGTCATACTGAACGAATTCATCCTTAATCTTAAAGATTGTGTCGCTGTAAATTATCTGCTCCTCGGGGTTAACCTCAACGTCGTCAACAGTCCAGGAATAGATGTGGCCAACCTTCTGGTCAGGATAATCGGGCACCTCCGTAACCTTTTCGCCGTCAGCAATTCGTGTTGTCAGAAGAAGGCTGTTGTCTGCGCCGAAGAAGAATACCATATGCTCGCCTGTAACGGAGTCTGATTTATAAAGATAAGTTCCGCCGCATACGGAGCATTCAAATTCAATGTAGCTCTGGCCGAGGTCTTCCTTGTAGCCCTTAACCTTAAACGAACAGTAATCGCTTTTGCTTGCTTCGTGGCATACTGAGCATTCAATATTGTGCTTATACTGGATATCCTGCTTAACCTCGCCTGTAGCATAAGCGGCTGTTATCTCGCCGTCATATTTATGACCTGCAGCCTTTGTGTAGCTACCTATCTTTGTTTCGCCGCAGCCTGCGCGCTGACAGGTTTTGATTGTGTAGCCTCTTTCGGTGCAGGTTGGAGCGATTACCTCGCCCTCGTCCCAGTCATGGCCGAGCGGAGCCGTGTAGTTATCCTCTCTGGTTTCGTCGCAGAACAGGCACTTGAATGTTGTGAAGCCGCCCTTTGTACAGGTTGGCTCTGTAACCGTACCCTTATCCCACACGTGCTCGTGTGAAAGCTCAACGAATGTGAGGTTGAATTTTTTAGCGTAATCATAAGCTGTTGAAGGAATGTAGCCGTAAATAGTCGGGTTAGTTCCTAAGATTGCTCCGCTTGTGTTCGGAATTTGAGTTTCCTTGTTGTAGAAATAGTAAACAGTGTTCTTGTTATCTTCAAAAACGTCATCGCCGATTGAAGAGATTGAAAGGTCGCCCTCGTTTTCACCGAGCTTAACCGTTCTTACTTTAGGCGCCTTCCACGGTGCGTTATCAGCTGATTTATTCTCAACTGCGCCGCCCGT
>CAMOWP010000101.1 GCA_946628455.1 uncultured Clostridia bacterium
GCTCGCACACCTGCGTTGAGCTTATGAATTCAGGCGCAGACATAGGTGTTGTTGACAATCTTTACAACTGCAAGAAATCCTCTTATGACAGAATCAAAGCGCTTGTAGGACGCGATTTTCCGTTTTACGAATGCGACATAAGAGACGCTGAAGGGCTTCAGAAGGTTTTTGATAACGAGGAAATTGACAGCGTTATCCACTTTGCAGGGCTCAAGGCAGTTGGCGAAAGCTGCGAAAAGCCGCTTGAATATTTTGATAACAATGTTAACGGAACTCTCGTTCTCCTCGATGTTATGAGGAAAAACGGCTGCAAGAAAATAGTTTTCTCCTCCTCTGCAACCGTTTACGGAATGAACAACATCTCCCCTCTTACAGAGGATATGGAGGTCGGCGGAGTTACCAACCCTTACGGCAGAACGAAATATATGATTGAATGCATAATGAAGGACCTTTACGCAAGCGACAGCGAATGGTCAATCTGCCTGCTGCGTTATTTCAACCCGATTGGCGCTCACAAGAGCGGAACAATGGGAGAGGACCCGAACGGAATCCCGAACAACCTTATGCCTTACATAACTCAGGTTGCAATCGGCAAGCGCGCTGAGCTCGGCGTTTTCGGAGACGACTACGCAACTCCCGACGGAACGGGTATTCGCGATTACATCCATGTTGTTGACCTCGCTCTCGGCCACGTTAAGGCTGTTGAAAAGGTCAGAAAAGAAACGGGACTGTTTATCTACAACCTCGGAACAGGCGTCGGCTACAGCGTTTTAGACGTTGTTCACGCTTTTGAAAAGGCAAGCGGAGTAACTATTCCGTATTCAATCAAACCGCGCCGCGCAGGCGATATAGCTATCTGCTACAGCGACCCGCATAAAGCTCTCAAGGAGCTCGGCTGGAAGGCTGAGAGAGGACTTGAGGAGATGTGCGAGGATTCATGGAGATGGCAGAGCACAAACCCCGACGGTTACCCCGACTGATAATTAATAATAGTAAAAAGGCTTTCTCGTATTGAGAAAGCCTTTTGTTGTTTATGTTATTTTGTTTTGGATTTTTTGGTTGCTGACCAGGCTCCGTAAACCTTGACGCCGTTAATCACTGCATATGAGCGAACGCGAACGTAATAGGTCTTTTTGCTCTTGAGTTTTGAAGCCTTATATGATGTTGTGCCCGAAGCTATGTTAACGGTCTTTTTGCTCTTTTTAAATTTCTTATCAAGCGCATACTGAACCTGATAGCCTGCAATATTTGTATGTGCAGTCCATTTGATTGTCAGCGCCTTTTTAGCCTTCTTGACCGACTTAATCTTCTGCTTTTTAGGCTTGATAATGAAGGAGGTTGAATAGGTTCCGTAATAATTTCCGATACCCTTAATCTTAACCGAAGCGGTGCCTACGTTAAGATTATTTGTATATTCAACAGTGTAATCTCTGTTAAGCGTTAACGCTTTTCCGTAATACTTAACGCTGAGCGCAGGCTTGAGATACTTGCCCGAATAGGTCTGAACAGCAATTGCGGCGATAGCGCACTTGTTGATATCGTCTGTAATCTTAAAGGTCTTGGAAGCA
Source organism: uncultured Clostridia bacterium (assembly GCA_946628455.1). Taxonomy (GTDB): domain Bacteria; phylum Bacillota; class Clostridia; order Oscillospirales; family Acutalibacteraceae; genus Eubacterium_R. The sequence goes on from CAMOWP010000101.1 coordinate 1,569, forward strand.
GTTCCCGAATAGTTACCCGTTCCGATAACCGTAACGGTGCCCGTTCCCGCTCTCTTGTTATTTGAATATGAGAGTGTGTAATCCCTGTCCTTCTTAAGCGTTGTGCCGTTAAGCTTAACTGCAGGAGAAGGATTAACCTCAAGGGTTTTGGCTGAAAGAGTCTGGTCCTTGATATCGGCAACCTCAGCGCCTGCAAGAGACAGCGGAGTAATTTCAAAATTTATAACCTTTGTTGAGCCCTGATATTCGGCTTTACCGGTTAAGGTTATAGTAGCAGTTCCGACATTTTTATTGTTTGCATAGCTGACAGAATATTTTGCGGTATCAAGGCTTGAGCCGTTGACGAAAAGCTCTAAATCGGCAAACTTGATATCCTTTCCTGTGTATGCAACCTCGCTGTCAACGCCTTTTACCTCTGCGGAGGCAAGGTCGTTTCTGATATAGAAGGTTATGGTTTTTGAAACGGAGCCGCTTATTGAGGAGAACTTAATCTTCGTTGCCGAAACGCCGTAGGAAAGGCCCTTGATTGAATATGTTATTCCCTCGCCGTCGTCTGAAACAGCGGAGGTAACGTTAACGTACTCTGCACCCGAGGTGATTTCCATTGCAGGCGGGTCAGCCGTTTTATCGTTATCGGCAGTGCTTGTTTTAACAGTTAACTTAGCTGTTGCGCCGATTGGATTATAAATTGTTCCCGCTGCGTCAGCGCCTGTGCCTTCATTGACAACCTTAATGCTTGTTGCAGTGTCCTTAAGCTTGAGCATAACAAGGTCAAACGGGTCGCCTGACTGAGGTGCGGTTACGTTTGTTGTTGCGGTGCAGGTTATTGAAATAAGCCCTGTTTTAAGCGGAGTTACGTCATAAGAGATTTCTGAATTCTTTGTGAATCTGATATAACCCTCTGCCGCAGCCTCTTCAAAGCTGAGGCCTACGCCGTTATCGTATGTAACTCTCCAGAGGAGCTCGTCGTTTGAGGTTTCGCCGCTGTTGCTCTGAACGTCTGCAAAAACCGTAAACGGCAGGAGACCTGATTTGTTATAATCTGAATAAACGGTATATGCGCCGCTCTTTTCCTCGGTTGCAGTTGCGCTTGCTGAGGAAGCGGAAAGCTTAACGCTCTTTGCCCTGATTGCTGGAACAACGTTGAACGGAGTTCTCTGGCTGATGCCCGATTCCGTTGTTGCGATAATTTCAACGGGTGTCTTTTCGGTTACGGCTTTTGCCGTTGCAACGCCCGTTGTTGGATTGATTTCAAGAACATCGGGCTTTGAGGATGACCAGTAAATCGCGTCGTCAACAACTGCAGGAATGGTCGGAACAACGAACTGAGCAACGTGGCCTGATGGAATGCTTGTAATTCCGCCCGCGGTAGCAATTGTGCCGAGGCTCTTAACGCCGATTTTAACCTCAACGTCAACCGAAGCGATTGCCTCAGGGTTATCTGCGCTTCTTACCCAAACGGTAGTTGAGCCCTTTGCAACGGCAGTAATAAGTCCCGTTGCCGAATCAACCTTGGCAACCTTATCGTTAGAGGAGGAATAGTAAATTGAGTCTGTATTATCAATCGGGTTAACCGTTACGCTGTTAGCGAGAGCGTACGTGCTCTTAGCAGTTGAAGCATTTGTAAAGAGAGTTAAATTGTTAAGCTTTTCAGAGGTTTTGTTATTATCTTCATCAAGCTTGTAAAGGTCTATTTTCTGAATAGGATATGCTTTGTTAACTGTAACGGCAACAATTGCTCTGCCGAGAGTATCACGGGTGAGCTTTCCGTTATCGCAGGAATAGTTTTTACAAACGAGGTAGTAAGTTCCCGCAACGTCGATATTGACAGCGCACTCGTTGTTGCTTACGGAATAATACTTATCAAGCGCTTTATTGGTGAGCGCTTTGTCGGTATAGAGAACGTATCTCATCTCGTCGTTAGCTTCAGAGTTGCCCTTTGAGATGCTAACTGTAAAGCCCTTGCCTGCAACGGCAGTAAGGCCGTTTGCCGGGTAATCGCCCTCTTCCTTGACCTCGTCAAACTGAGTTGCCTTTGTTTCGCCGTCATATTTAACGTTAAGCTTATAGCTGTCAAGCGGAACGCAGCACTGAAGATTGTAATTTTTCGGAGTTTTACCGCTTTCGGTGCTGAAGCCTAAAGTGCCCTTGCCCGTTGCGTCTGACGCGAAGGTAAGATGATATGAGCCCGAGCCTGTTGAGTCGGCGTCAAACTTTTCAAATTTGAAGCCTGAGCTTCCGATGATGATATTATCGTCATTAGCCGAGGGGTTGATATCGCTTATGCTGACGTTCATAAATTCAGCGTCAGAGGTTTTGGAGGACTTTCTGTCAATATAAATTGTGTTATTTGTTTCGTCATAATAAGCGTGGTCATTATTTTCAAAATTAACCTTATATGACTCAATCGCCTGAAGCGCAACAGCAGGCGCAGTTTTTGTTCTGCTGCCGAGCTTAGCTGTAATTGTAACCTCTGCCCCCGCAACGTCAGGCATAGTGAAGGAAGCCGTTTCGGTTACGGTATACGTTTTATTATCCTCGTTAATTTTAGCGGAATAATTATTCTTGCTCGTTATTGTTGCAGTTCCCTGCGATGAGGAAATGCTCCACGTAAGCTTGGTATTTCCCGTAGCGTCTGCTTTTGACGCGTCGGTAATGCTTGCAACAACGTCATATGACATTCCCGCAAAGCAGCTTGTTGTGCTGACTGTCAGCGTGAAATTAGCGTCCGCGCCTTCTGCAAGTGCAACAAGAGGCATCGAAAGCGCCATAATAACTGCTAAAATAACAGCCGCGAGCTTTCTTGTAATTTTCATATAAACACATCCTTAAAATAATATATTTATTCATAATATATTTATTCATAATATATTATAACAAACATATGCATTTGTTGCAATATATTTTTTAAAACAGAAAAAGCGAAGAGAAGCCTTAGCCTCCCTTCGCTTTTAAATTATCTGTTAAATTTCGTTTACAATCTCTTTTGTTTTGCTAAGTGATTTTTCCATATCTGAAACTAATTTGAGCTGATTTTTTGCGCGGATTAAATTGTGTTCAGGGTAGTCAACCTTAAAGTAAACGTTGCCGTTTAAATAATCAGTCAGAAATCTCATACCGCACTCAAGAGTCATAAGTATTGCCGAAAAGGCAAGATTTTCCTTTTCTGCTTTTGTAAGAATATCCCCTGCCTCGCTGAGAAAGCCCTCTGTATACACCTTAAAATATTCAAGGCTGAAATTGACCTTTGTTAAGTCCGCTTCGTCCTCGGCGGCACTGCTTGCGCCGAAGCGGATTGAATCGCCGAAATCGTAAAGCGCGCTGCCCGGCATAACCGTGTCAAGGTCAATAACCGCAAGGCTCTCCCCCGTTTTTTCGTCGAAAAGAACGTTGTTGAGCTTTGTATCGTTATGAGTAACCCTGAGCGGAATCTCTCCCTTTTCAATCAGCGAGGTGATTTTTTTCATTCTGTCGCTTCTCGATTTTATGAATTCAATCTCGCTTTTACACTCTTCCTTAATCTTTGAGTCTGCCTTTTCAAGCGCGGGAAGAAATTCATTTTCAAAGCGGTAATAAGTATCGTGAAAATGCGGGATGGTTTCCGTCAGTGTTTCGGCAGGAAAATCGCCGAGCATTTTCTGAAAACGCCCGAACGCCGCGCCGCTCTTTTTAAAAAGCTCGGGCGTGTCCGCGCTGTCAAAGCAAACGCTGTTTTTAACAAAAAGATACGCTCTGAAAAATCCGTCAGGCGTTGAAAAATACTTTTTTCCGTCCTTTGTTCTGATGAAATTCAGCGTTTCACGCTCTGAATCTCCTCCGCTTTTTCCGATTATATTTTTTAGGTAATCCGTAACCGAAAACACATTATTCATCAGCCCGTCAACGTCTTTGAAAACATTATCGTTTATCCTCTGAATAACGTATTTGTTTTCGCCGCAATCGGCAATAAAGGTGCTGTTGATATGCCCCGAGCCGAACTCCTTTGCCGAAAGCACGTCGCCCTTAAAGTCAAAAGCCTCTGCAATTTTTATAATATCCATAATCAGCCTCCGTAATAATTCTATCATATCAGTTAAAATTTATCAATTGTTATTGCAATAACGCCTTAAATTTGTTATTATATCTTAGATATTAAAAAGAGAGGTAAAGCTAATGGATATTAAAATTTCTGATTCAATTAAATATATAGGCGTTAACGATTATGAGGTTGACCTTTTTGAGAGCCAGTATATGCTTGAAAAGGGTATGGCTTATAACTCATATATTATTCTTGACGAAAAGATTGCAGTGTGTGACGGCGTTGACAAAATCGCTGTACAAAGATGGTTTGAAAACCTTGAGAACGCTCTTGAGGGCAGAACTCCGGATTATCTTATCGTTCATCACCTTGAGCCTGACCACTCTGCAAGCATTGATAAATTTGCCGAGAAATACCCCGAGGCAAAAATTGTTATTTCAAACGGCGCAATGAGAATGTTCCCGCAGTTTTCGGATGTTCCTGCTGAGAGAATTATTGCCGTTAAGGAAAAAGATACTCTCACCCTCGGCGAGCACACTCTCACCTTCTATATGGCTCCTATGGTGCACTGGCCTGAGGTTATGGTAAGCTATGACGATAAGGACGGCGTTCTTTTCTCGGCAGACGCTTTCGGGAAGTTCGGAACCGTTGACGCAGACGAGGGCTGGAGCTGTGAGGCAAGGCGTTATTATTCCAACATAGTAGGCAAATACGGCAAGCAGGTTCAGGCGCTTCTTGCAAAGGCTGCGGCGCTTGACATCAGGGTTATCTGCCCGCTTCACGGACCGATTCTTACAGACACAATCCCCGAGGTTATGGCGCTTTACAACACCTGGTCAAATTACGAGCCTGAAAACAAAGGCGTTTTCATCGCTGCCGCTTCAATCCACGGTAATACTCTTGAGGCTGCCGAAAAGATGAAGGAAATTCTTGAAGAAAAAGGCTGCCCGAGAGTCGCTATTGCTGACCTTTCAAGAGACGATATTGCAGAATGCGTTGAGGACGGCTTCCGCCACAGCGTGCTTCTCTGTATGGCAT
>CAMOWP010000102.1 GCA_946628455.1 uncultured Clostridia bacterium
TTGAATAGTTTGAGAAATCCGCAAGCTCATCCTTTTCGTTAGTAGCCGAAACGGTTATAGCGTACTTGCTTTCAGAGGTTGACGGAACATCGTAAACGATTTCATCAAAGAAGGAATCCTCAACGGGCTCTGAAATATCGGAGCCGTCGTTACCTGCTGCGCAAACGGAAGCGATTCCCTTTTCGCCGAGCTTGTCGAAAACCTCGTCATACATAGCCTTTTCGTCGGCAGTTCCGCCGCCGCCCCAGGAGTTGTTAACAGCAACAAGGTTTACTCCGAGGTCAGCCGCTCTGCTGATATAATCGTAAGCTGCAAGAACGTCAGAGGTCATACCTGAGCCCTCGTCGTCAAGCCATTTAACGGGCATAATCTTAACCTTGCTCTTGTTGATGCCCGAGATACCCGTTTCGTTATCCGCCGCTGCGGCAACAATGCCTGCGCAGTGTGTTCCGTGGCCGTTGCCGTCTCTCGGAACGCCGTCCTTGTTCTCGCCTGAGAAATCGTAGCCGTGAACGCCTACAAGCTTTGAGCCATATGTATTGGTCCAGAGATTGTCCTTGAACTCAGGGTGGTCAAAATCAATACCTGTATCTGCAATTGCAACAACAACCTCTTTTTCAGCGCCTGCCGCCTTTTCCCAGAGACCCTCGGCGTTAACGTCCTTATCCTCAACGCCGCCGTTCTGACCCTTGTTATCAAGCGCCCACTGGAAGGAGCTGTAGGTATCGTTTGTGATTGAAGAAATATGCTTTTTGAAATTCGGGAAAGCATACTTGACTCCGCTGTTTGCCTTAAGCTTTTTCATCATCTCCTTGGTTGAAAGCGAGGATGACTTAAGAACTACAACATTAAGGTCGTCAGATTTCTTGCTTTTGAAGGTGTGAGACGCCTTGAGCCTGATTCCCTTGCCGTAGCTTGCTGAGCCTGCGGTGAGGTAATTCTTTTTCGTTGCCTTGTTGAGAACTGCGATAACCTCGCCCTCAACGTAGCTGTCCTTTAAAACGTTTTTCTCCGCAGCGGATGCGGAAAGCGGAAATGCAGCAAAGGACGCGGTCATTATAACCGAAAGCAAAACTGCAAGCGCTTTTCTGAAGAATTTTTTCATACTTTTCTCCTGTCTGATTTTTTCAGGAGCACCCTTCGCGCTCCCTCTACTTAATAAGTACCACTTAAAATGAAAAATGTCACAGAAAAAATATAAATTTTTGCAAATTTTCATTTTCCGTAATTCCAATATATCACCGAATAATAGAAAATTCAATAGACAATCGTCGGCTTGAGAAAAAATTAACAGATTCGTTATATATTACGAATCTGTTAATTGCTTTAATTGCTTTTTGCGTCGCAGGTTATGCGGATGCCTATTCGCTTTAAAACTGAGGTATCAACATTTGAGAGCATAACGCTTGAGTGCATTTCGCAGTTTTTAAGATTTTTGAGCTGGTCCATAGCCCTTGCCGCGTTTTCATCCGTTACGGCTGAAATTGAGAGCGCAAGCAGCGTTTCGTCCGTATGGAGTCTCGGGTTTTTGCTTCCGAGATAGCCAAGCTTAAGCTTCTGAACGGGCTTGATAACCTCGGGGTTGATAAGAATAATTTCATCGTCAATGCCCGCAAGCTGCTTAAGCGCGTTTAAAAGTGACGACGAGCAGCAGCCGAGGAGCTCTGAGGTCTTTCCCGTTACAACCGTTCCGTCAGTAAGCTCAATTGCGGCACAGGGGCTGTTTGTTTCCTCAGCGCGCTTTCTTGCCGCGCCGACTGTGGCTCTGTCCTCCTCGCTGATTCCCGCCTGGTTCATAAGCAGCTCAAGCTCATAAAGCTCGTTGCTTCTTCTGTCATCCTTGGCGGCGGCAATTTTTGCATCAAGATAACGCCTGATGATTTCCTGCCTTGAAGCCTCGCAGCACGCATCATCGTCAATAATGCAGTTGCCGGCCATATTAACGCCCATATCCGTCGGGGATTTATAAGGGCACTCGCCGTAAATCTTATCAAAGGTCGCCTTGAGCACGGGGAATATTTCAACGTCGCGGTTATAGTTAACGGTTGTTTTTCCGTAAGCCTCAAGGTGCCACGGGTCAATCATATTAACGTCGTTAAGGTCAGCCGTTGCAGCCTCATAAGCGAGGTTAACGGGGTGCTTTAGCGGGATGTTCCATATCGGGAAGGTTTCAAACTTTGCGTAGCCCGCCTTGATTCCTCTTTTATGCTCGTGGTAAAGCTGAGACAGGCAGGTCGCCATTTTTCCGCTGCCGGGGCCGGGGGCGGTTACAACAACGAGCTTTCTTGAGGTTTCGATATAATCGTTTTTGCCGTAGCCGTCGTCAGACACAATTTTTGAAATGTTTGACGGATAACCGTTTATAACGTAGTGATGGTAAACCTTGTAGCCCATTTTGTTAAGGCGCATTTCAAACGCTTCAACCTTGGCGCTCGGAGCGTATTTTGTAAGCACTACGCTTCCGACCATAAGCCCGATTTCCGTAAACTCGCCGATAAGGCGCACAACGTCGTCGTCGTATGTAATTCCGAGGTCGCCCCTGAGCTTTGCCTTTTCAATATCCTGAGCCGAGATTACAATTACAACCTCAGCCTCGTCCTTTAATTTAAGAAGCATCTGAAGCTTGCTGTCAGGCTGGAAGCCGGGAAGAACTCTTGAAGCGTGGTAATCGTCAAAAAGCTTGCCGCCGAATTCGAGATAGAGCTTGCCGCCGAACTCATTAATCCTCTCTCTTATTCTTTCGGACTGCATTGACTTGTATTTATCGTTGTCAAAACCGATTTTGTACATAAACTAATCCTCCGCAAAAAATCTAAAGTTTATTGTAACATTTTTCAGAAGATTTTTCAACGGCAATATTATAAAATTATTCGCTTGACATAAAATATTTAATGTGATAACATAGCGAATAGATAGGCGCCGGCTAACGAATCCAAAACGCTTAAAATGCAGTTTTCATTAAGCTGATTTGGTCTTAGATGCGGCAAAAAACGCAGGAATACTTTATGTATTCCGAGTATTTTTAACAATATATAAGGGCAAAGCAGCTAATGAAAACCGTATCGGATTCATTAGTCGGTGCCTTAAGGAGGCTTAACATATGGAAATCACAAAGAACACAACTATGGGCGAAATGCTTAATTACGACAGAGGAATCGCGGCAATTCTTATGCAGAGCGGTATGCACTGCGTTGGCTGCCCCGCTTCAATCGGCGAGAGCCTTGAGGAGGCCTGCATGGTTCACGGAATTGACAGCGACATCGTTTTAAGACAGATTCAGGAATACCTCAAGGTTAAAGAGGCAAATAAGTAATTGAGTTTCAGGGAGGGCGAGCAGTCCTCCCCTATGTTTATCTAAAGGTAATTTATGAGTAAAAATATGAGCTTGAGGAACTCGCTCATCCTCGTTCTCACTGCGTTTATATGGGGCGTTGCCTTCGTTGCGCAAAGAGAGGGCGGAAGCGAAACGGGGCCTTACACCTTTATTTGTTTAAGGTACATAATCGGCGGGCTTGTTCTGCTTCCCGTTATTAAAATTCTTGATAAGGCGGGCGTTTCAAAAGAGACCGTTCCGAAAACGAAGGAAGATAAAAAGCTTCTTCTCAAGGGCGGAATCTGCTGCGGGCTGTGCCTTGTTACGGCGTCCTTTTTTCAGCAGGTAGGAATGTATATGGGAACTTCCGCAGGCAAGGCGGGCTTTCTTACGGCGTGTTACATTGTTCTCGTTCCGATTTTAGGGCTGTTTCTCAAAAAGAAATGCGGGCTTAACATCTGGCTTGCGGTTGCTATAACAGTCGGCGGGCTGTATCTTCTTTGCATAAACGGAGAGTTCAGAATGCAGACGAGTGATATTCTCGTTCTTATCTGCTCGCTCGTTTTTGCAATGCATATAATAACTATTGACAATTTCATCAACAAGAACGTAAACGGCGTGAGAATGAGCTGCATACAGTTTTTCGTTTCCGCCTTCATTGCGTTTTTCCCGATGTTTTTCATTGAGCTTCACGGCTCATTTGAAGAGCTTATCCCCGCGCTTCAGGTTGCGTTCAGCGGCAAGGCGCTGATTTCAGTTTTATACGCGGGCGTTATGTCCTCAGGCGTTGCCTACACGCTTCAGATTATCGGGCAAAAGGACGTCAACCCGACAGTCGCTTCGCTTTTAATGAGCCTTGAATCTGTGTTTTCCGTCCTTGCAGGGTGGGTGCTTCTTAAAGAAGCGCTCAGCGTTAAGGAGCTGCTCGGCTGTGCGCTGATTTTCGCGGCGATAGTTTTAGCACAGCTCCCGCAAAAGAAAAAAGCATAATTAAAACCCCGGCTGTGAGTCGGGGCTTTTTTAGTATTCAAATGTGTATGTGCCTGCCTTAAGGAGCTTCTGCGTTCCGTCAGGAAGAATTAAATCAGCCGTTGTGTTTGAAGGGATTTCAAACTTAAATACGGTTTTGCCGTTTTTCTTTTCCCATTCGGACTTAATTTTTCCGTAAGGTGAATTATAGCTCGCACTTGCAAAGATAAGCGTTCCGCCCGGCTGAGGCTGAATTCCTTTTTGGAATAATCGGCGGGAAGGCGTTCTTCGTCTGCCATAAGCCCGCTTGTTATCCAGCCTGCGCGCCATTCTTCAGGGCTGATTCCCGTTTCAAAAAAGGCTGTTTCCGATTTTTCTGAGACACCGTTTTCATCCCATACTGTAACGCTCCAGAAATAACGGGTTCTGCTTTCAGGTTCAAAAGCTGCGGTGCAGTTCATTGATGAGGAAGAGATTTTCCCGCTGTCAAAAACAGTTTCGTTTTCATTTTTAACCGTTACCTGATACGCGCTCTGCGTTATTCCGCCTTCAACGTTCCAGGTAAGGCGGAGCTGTTTATCGTCAATTCCGAGCGGGTTGTTTCTGTGATTAAGCTGTAATCTTATTGGCTTCATATGCTGTCCCCTGGAAATTTAATATAATAATTTTACCACACAGGCACTTTCAATTCAACAAAAAAGGACAGCAAACGCTGTCCTTTTTCAGCGTGTCGAAAAACCCAAGAAATAGATTTCGACACGCTGTAAGACTTTTGAAAAAGCTGCAGAATTCCGTTTTCTTGCGAACTTTGCTGTACGATGGTACCGCTTGTTCGCAAAAAACGGAAAACGCCAAAAGTGGCAAGAACTCGACGTTCTTGCCGCTTTTAATTGTGTTTTTATAGGGTGCTTCGCACGCGGGACGTCGAGGGCGCCGTCCCCTACAGTATACGGTATTAATAAATATTCGGCGTGGTTATGCACTTTTTCGACAGTCTCAAAGGACAGCAAACGCTGTCCTTTAATACTTTTATTCGTAATCGTAGCCTGCCTTGATGGCTTTGAGGTTAACGTCGATAAGGTTTGCCTTTCTTGCCGAAACAACCTTTTTGAGCGCGTCCTCCATACCTTCAAATGAAACAACGCCCGTTTCCTTGATAACCTTGCCGAGCATAATCATATTGGCAAGGGTAGGAACGCCGAGCTCCTGAGCCATTTTTGTTGCAGGGATATAGAAGGTATCAACATCCTCTCTTTCAACCTTGCGGGTGATAAGAGTTGAATCAACAAAAATCTTTGAGCCCTTTTCGGCTGCGTTTTCATACTTATCAAGAGAAGGAAGATTCATAACGATAAGCACGTTAGGGTCGTCTACGATAGGAGAGCCTACAGGCTCGTCTGAAATGATTACGTTACAGTTTGCAGTACCGCCGCGCATTTCGGGTCCGTAAGACGGAAGCCAGCTTAACTGCTTGTTTTCAACGAGTCCCTTATACGCAAGCACCTTGCCTGCAAAAAGAATGCCCTGTCCGCCGAAGCCGGCGATTAAAATTTTACTTGTCATTTTATTCGCCCTCCTCTGCTGTTTTATCCTTATAAACGCCGAGCGGATAATAAGGAATCATTTTTTCATCAATCCAGTCAAGCGCCTGCTGAGGAGTCATACCCCAGTTTGTCGGGCAGGAGGAAATAACCTCGATAAGTGAGAAGCCCTTTCCCTCAACCTGATTTTCAAACGCCTTTTTGATTGCCTTCTTTGCGTTTCTTACGTTTTTAACGTTGTTTACGGCAACTCTCTGAATATAGGTAGGTCCGTCAAGAGCTGCGAGAAGCTCGCTTACCTTAATCGGGAAGCCTGCGGTTGCAACGTCACGTCCGTAAGGAGAGGTCTGCGTAACCTGACCGGGAAGCGAGGTCGGAGCCATCTGGCCGCCTGTCATACCGTAAATTGCGTTGTTGATAAAGATGATTGTTATATTTTCATTTCTTGTTGCTGCGTGAACTGTTTCCGCCATACCGATGGAAGCGAGGTCGCCGTCGCCCTGATAAGTAAATACGATATTATTCGGGTCAGCTCT